>CACHFI010000072.1 GCA_902579065.1 uncultured Bacteroidota bacterium | reverse complement strand
AGAATGAGCTCCCGACAATGGTTCTTTAATAATTTTATCGACAAGTTTATTTTTTTTCATGTCTTGAGCTGTTAATTTTAATGAGTCAGCAGCCTTTTCTTTATAGTCCCAACTTCTCCAAAGAATTGTAGAGCAATTTTCTGGTGATATGACAGAATACCATGAGTTGTTTAACATTAAAACATGATCACCCACACCAATTCCTAACGCTCCCCCAGATGCGCCTTCACCTATTATGACACAAACAATAGGTGTTTTAAGTCTAGTCATTTCAATAATATTTCTTGCAATTGCTTCACCTTGACCTCTTTTTTCAGCTCCAAGACCAGGATAAGCTCCAGGAGTATCAATTAATGTTATAACTGGTTTATTAAATTTTTCAGCTAATTTCATCAAGCGCAGGGCTTTTCTATATCCTTCAGGATTGGCCATTCCAAAATTTCTAAATTGGCGTTCTTTTGTATTTCTTCCTTTTTGTTGACCAATAAACATTACTGTTTGCTCATCAATAGTTCCCCATCCACCAATCATTGCTTTATCGTCTTTTGTGTTTCTATCTCCATGAAGTTCAATAAAATCACCATCTGTTAATGCATTTATATAATCTAAGCTGTATGGTCTTTCAGGATGTCTAGAAAGTTGAACTTTTTGCCAAGATGTTAAGTTGTTATAAATTTCTTCTTTGGTTTTTTGTATTTTTCTTTCAATATCTCGTACTGTCTTGCTAACGTCAACATTATCTAAATCAGCTAGTTCTTTTGCTTGAATTAACTTATTATTTAATTCTTCAAGAGGTTTTTCAAATTCTAGATATTGCATAAATCATAATAAAAAAGAATATCAAATATAAATAAAATGATTTGTCAACGCATATAAAAAAACAGATGATTACTTTTGTTGTTGAAAACTATTTATATGATTTTATATCCAAATGCAAAAAGT
The DNA here is from genome assembly GCA_902579065.1 of uncultured Bacteroidota bacterium. GTDB lineage: Bacteria > Bacteroidota > Bacteroidia > Flavobacteriales > BACL11. The sequence continues at coordinate 1,091 of CACHFI010000072.1, read as the reverse complement.
TATGATAAAATGAGTATTCTCATCAAAGGAGCACTAGATAATATTGAAGTTTTAAGACAAAAAGAAGATGGATTAAGTGGAGTACCATCTGGATTTACAAAATTAGACAGAGTTACTTCTGGATGGCAAAAATCAGATCTTGTTATTATAGCAGCTCGACCAGGTATGGGTAAAACTGCTTTTGCTCTTAGTATGGCAAGAAATATTGCTATAAATCATGATAAAGCGATTGGTTTCTTTTCTCTTGAAATGTCGTCTGAACAATTAGTTTCTAGATTAATAGCAAGTGAAGCAGAGTTATCTGCATCTAAATTGAGAAGAGGTGATCTAAAAGATTATGAAATGGTTCAACTTCACGAAAAAATCAAACAATTATCAGATGCTCAAATATATATAGATGATACTCCTGCTCTCACTGTTTTTGAGCTAAGAGCTAAAGCAAGGAGACTGGTAAAAAATCATAATGTTGAAATAATAATTATAGATTATTTACAATTAATGAGTGCTGGTGGTAATGCTGGTAATCGTGAACAAGAAATCTCAACAATCTCCAGGTCTTTAAAAGGTATTGCTAAAGAATTAAAAATTCCGGTTATTGCATTATCTCAAGTTAATAGAGGTGTTGAAAGCAGGACAGGAACAGGAAGTAAAAGACCAATGCTTTCTGATTTAAGAGAATCCGGAGCTATAGAACAAGACGCTGATATTGTTACATTTATTTACAGACCAGAATACTATAAAATATATGAATGGGATAATGGTGATGATTCAAGAAGTCAAGCTGAAATTATTATTGCCAAGCATAGAAATGGTGCTTTAGAAAATGTAAGATTAAAATTTACTGCAGAATTTGCAAAATTCTCAGATATAGACTATTTTGATGATTTATCTAGTAATATTGATGCTGAATCAATGATTTCAACAGTTTCATCAAGTATGAATAATGATGATAATGAAAATACTCCATTCTAATTTTAGAAAATTAGGTCTTATATTTTTTTTCTTTCTATTTAATTTTTCTTCGGCAAAAGCTGCATATCTTTTGATAAATATGGATGAAACACAAACAAATCATCTTAAAGCTTATGGCA
>CACHFI010000071.1 GCA_902579065.1 uncultured Bacteroidota bacterium | reverse complement strand
TCGTACTCATGCAGAATAACTCTTGCATTCAAACCATCAAAGGTTTCAGAATGTTTATTAAAATCTTTATCAAAATACTCAATAGTTACTTCTGATAATCTTTTCACATCTTCTCTAACTTCAGGAATACTTAAACATCCTTCACTAAAAGACCAGGATTCACCAGATTTAGAGATAATTTTTGGGTTGATAAATACTTTTTTACAAATAACATGATCTGGATTTTCCTCATCATTAAATGGTGTTGTATCAATAATAAATAATCTAATTGATTTATTTATTTGAGGTGCAGCTAAACCAACACCGCTAGCAGCATTCATTGTCTCAAACATGTTATCTATCAATTTATCTAAATTTGAATATGAGTTGTCAATTTCAACACATTCTTTTCTTAAAACATCTGACCCGTAAGCAACAATAGGTAAAATCATATCTAAAGAATTGCTTCAATAATATCGTCAACACTCATTCCCTTTGACTCAGCCTTATAATTCTTTACAATTCGATGTCTCAAAATTGGTGTTGCAATAGCCTTTACGTCCTCAATATCAGGGGTAAATTTTCCATTTAGAACTGAATGACATTTAGCAGCAAGAATCATATATTGTGATGCTCTAGGACCTGCGCCCCACTCTATATACTCATTTATAATGTTATCAGAAGTTTTGGAATTTGGTCTTGTCTTTATTACTAAAGAAACTGCATATTCTAAAACATTATTATTTATTGGTATTGATCTTATTAACTTTTGAAATAATAAGATCTCATCTACTGACATTATTTTATTTAATGTTATAGATTGATCAGTGGTTGTTCTTTTAACAATATCTAATTCTTCTTCGTAATTAGGGTAATTAAGAACAATATTAAACATGAAGCGATCTAGTTGTGCTTCAGGTAATGGATAAGTACCTTCTTGTTCAATAGGATTTTGAGTTGCAAGAACAAAAAACGGCCTATCTAAATCATACTTATTACCAGAATTAGTAATTGATTTTTCTTGCATAGCTTCTAATAAAGCTGCTTGAGTTTTAGGAGGTGTTCTGTTAATTTCATCAGCTAAAATAATATTTGAAAATATAGGACCTTTTATAAATTTAAATTGTCGTTCGTTGTCAAGTATTTCAGAACCCACAATATCTGATGGCATCAAATCTGGTGTAAATTGAATTCTATTAAATGTTAAGCCTAAACATTTAGATATAGTTTGAATAAGTAACGTCTTAGCAAGTCCAGGAACTCCAACTAATAACGAATGACCATCACAAAAAAGTGACATTAAAACTTGATCAACAACTTCATTTTGACCAACAATAACTTTTGATATTTCCTTTTTAAATATTTTATATGAATCAACAAATTTATTTACTAACTCAACATTTTGGGTATTATCCATATCTATTTTGTCCATTTATTATAACATGAGCATACTGATAAATCTTTTGATAGATTAATATATGTATCGTTTATATTATCAGACACCCATTTTTCTAAAACTTTCTGTTTCTTATTAGCAAGAGCATATTCTTTTAATAGATCAAAATCATCAACAACATTTGCCTTATGTTCATCAATCTTATTGTTTAATTTGATTAATCGATAAGCAGCCTGAGTTCCATCTTGAGATTTTGATAAAGAAGGATCTGAAATATCACCAATTTTCATTTTTTCAACAGTATATCTAATACTTGGATCAATCTCATCAAATGTAAAAAAAGATGTACCAGTCTTTGGATTTAAAATTATACCTCCATTATTTTTACTCTCATCATCAGAAAAACGTTGTAAAGCTTCATCAAATGATATTTTTAAACTGTCTAAATCCGCTTTAATAGAATTTATTTCATCTCTTGCATTTTTCAATGATAATGATGAATACTTTGGTTTAATAAGAATATGTCTGACGTTTATTTGTTCTCCTCTTCTTTCTATCATTTGAATTATATGAAAACCAAACTTAGATTCAACAACCTCAGAAATTTCATCTTTTTTAAGCTTAAATGCTGCTCTTTCAAATTCAGGAACAAGCTCTCCTCTTTTC
>CACHFI010000070.1 GCA_902579065.1 uncultured Bacteroidota bacterium | reverse complement strand
CTTTAGGAAATACTTTTGATATTGAAAATCTACCATCTGGTGGAGTAAGTATTGATGCAACAAGTCCTGGTGATAATAATACTTTAACTAATGGAAATTCATCAACAGTTACTTTTAATGATTTGTTTTTAAATCCAAATACTGGAATGATTAATCTATATTCTAACATCACATCTGAACTTGGTGAATTAGATTCTCAAAGCTTTGTTTTTTACATGTCTTGTATGGACTTTTCTCCAACTGTGTCTGTTTCATTAAGTGATACGATATGTAATTCTCATTCTGATTTTACTATCGACGTCTCACAAGATGCTGGAGAAACAGACATTGCATCAGCTCTATTTGTTTCAGATGGAGGATCATTTGATATTTCTGGTTTAGGTTTAAATGATGTCATTGGATCTGCTAATGTTGTATTTGCTAGTGGTATTTCTGTTGTTACAACTTTAGAAATAAGTTTAATTAACAGTTTAGATGATTTTGAAGTACAATCTGTTGATTCATCAGGAAATATACTTGGAACTTTTTCTGTAACTAATACAGTGGGTGGTGGAGTTAGTATTATTGCAACAAGTCCTGCTGATGGAAATTCATCTACTAACGGATATGTATCAACAGCAACGTTTAATAATATATTTGTAATTCCAACATCATCTACTTTAAACTTCATTTCAACTATTACATCTGAAATTGGTGATGTTGACACTCAATCTTTTAGCTTTAATATTTCATGTGACTTTTCACCATCAGTTACTATTTCTTTATCAGATAACACATGTAATACTCATTCAGATCTTACTATTGATGTTTCTCAAGATGCTGGAGAAACAGATATTGCAACAGCTTTATTTGTTTCAGATGGAGGGTCATTTGATATTACTGGACTGAATTTAAATGATGCAGTAGGAACTGCAAATATTTTATTTGCTAACGGAACATCAGTTGTTTCTACTTTAGAGCTAAGTGTTATTACTACTCTAGATGATTTTGAGATTCAATCTGTTGATTCATTAGGTAATGTACTTGGAACATTTGCTGTAACTAATACAGTGGGTGGTGGAGTTAATATTTTAGCTACTAGCCCTCCAGATGGTAATTCAATTACTAATGGATATGTTTCGACAGCAACGTTTAATAATTTATTTGTAAATCCAAATACAACATCATTAAACTTTACAACAACTATAACTTCTGAATTAGGTGATGTTGATACACAATCATTCTCTTACTTGATATGTTGTGACCCTTTCTTAATTGTTTCTATTACAGCATGTGATTCTTTTGATTGGGATGGAGTTACTTATGATTCAACTGGATCATATACTAATGTTTACACAGACGTAAATGGCTGTGATAGTACAGTTACATTAGATTTAACAATAAATTACAGTACTTCGTCAACAGTTACAGTTACAGCATGTGATTCTTTTGAGTGGGATGGAGTGACATATGATTCTACAGGAAGATATACTAACATTTATACTGATGTAAACGGCTGTGATAGTACAGTAACCTTAGACTTAACAATCAATTACTCACAATCATTAACAGTTACAGTTACGGCATGTGATTCTTTTGATTGGGATGGCGTGACATATGATTCTACAGGAATATATACTAACGTTTACTTAGGCACAAATGGCTGTGATAGTACAGTTATACTTGATTTAACTATTAATTACAGCACTTCGTCAACAGTTACAGTTACAGCATGTGATTCTTTTGACTGGGATGGAGTGACATATGATTCTACAGGAACATATACTAACATTTATACTGATGTAAATGGTTGTGATAGTACAGTTACACTTGATTTAACCATCAATTACTCACAATCATCAACAGTTACAGTTACAGCATGTGATTCTTTTGTTTGGGATGGTGTGACATATGATTCAACTGGAACTTACACTAAAGTTTACACAGATGTAAAAGGCTGTGATAGAACAGTTACATTGGACTTAACAATTAATTATAGTTTATCTCAAACTTTAATTCATACAGCATGTGATTCTTTTGTTTGGGATGGTGTGACATATGATTCGACTGGAACCTACACTAACGTTTACACAGATG
>CACHFI010000069.1 GCA_902579065.1 uncultured Bacteroidota bacterium | reverse complement strand
ATAGATTGCAGAGTGTTCGGAATCAACCGGGATAATTTCTGACGAGCTCGATTTACACAAGCTATTGATAAGCCCTCCAGCCACCACCAAGGTTTCTTTGTTGGCTAAAGCAATTTTTTTTCCACTTTTTATTGCTTTTATTGTTGGCAGCAATCCGCTGTAGCCAACCAAAGCTGTTAAAACCATGTCAATGTTGTCAGAGCAAACAATTTGCTCAAGAGACTCGCTTCCAGAGTACACTTTTATGTTTAAAGGGTTAAGCTCTTTAAACACTTCGTCATACTTGTTTTCATCAACAATAACAACAGAGTTGGGCCTGTGTAAAATTGACTGCTTTATTAAAAGCTCACTATTGGTGTTTGCCGATAACACCTCAACGTCAAACATATCTTTCTGCTCTTCAATCACCTCTAGGGCTTGTGTCCCAATAGAGCCGGTAGACCCTAAAATTGCTATTCTTTTTTTCATTTAAACTCTAAACTTTATTAATTTTTCTGCAACTGTCCTGTCGTTTGATAATCGGGGGATTTTGTTTTGCCCGCCCAGCTTTCCAACGCTTTTCATATAATCATTAAACCCATTTTTTTTGATCTTTATAATTTCAAGCTTTGACAAAATAGATCCGTCTATCAGGTCTTTGTAGTATGTGTTTTGTTTTTGAAGGGCGCAATCAAGGTCTTTTTCAAATTTTGAAAACTCCTTTGGTTCTTGTAAAAACTCTATAAACCATTGATGTCGAGACTGACCTTTTTCTGAAGAAACAAAAGGGGCGACATGAAAATCTGTTATTTCTACGGAGTGTTTTTGCACACAACTGTTTATGCTTTTTTCAACCTCTTGAGCAATAACATGTTCTCCAAAAGCAGAGGTAAAGTGTTTAAGTCTTCCACTTACAATAATTCTATACGGGTTGGTTGAAACAAATTTTATCGTGTCTCCTATATTATATCCCCAAAGCCCCGAGTCTGTATTTAAAATTATTACATAATCAACACCCACTTCAACATCTTCAATTGTTATTCTTTTTGGGTTTTTATTAAAGAACTTTTCTGTTTCTATAAATTCGAAAAAAATGCCGTTGTTAACACATAGAAGCATTCCTTCTTCGTGTTGAGAGTCTTGATAGGCAATAAAGCCTTCGGATGCCGGGTACAATTCAACGCCATCAACCCTTCCCCCAATCAACCTTTCCATTGTTTTTTTGTAAGGCTTATAGTTAACCCCTCCATAAATAAACAAATTAAAGTTAGGAAATAAGGATTTTATTGATTTCCCGCTTTTTTCAATAAGCTTTTCGAAATACATTTGTACCCAAGGTGGTATTCCGCTAATTAAGCTCATGTCTTCATCGATTGTTTCTTCAACAATGGCATTAATTTTTTCTTCCCAATCATCAATACAGTTACTGCCAAAAGAGGGCAGTCTATTTTTTTTAAGATAGAATGGAATGTGGTGGGCAACAATTCCAGAAAGTCTTCCTGTTGGTATTTTTCCAGTCATGTCAAGTTCCGGAGACCCCTGTATAAATATCATCTTGCCATTATATATTGCCGTGTTTTTTGTTTCATTTATATATGTCAGTATAGCGTCTCTTGCTGTGTTGATTTGGTTTTTTAAAGACTCCTTTGATAGAGGGATGTATTTAGTGCCCGAAGTGGTTCCTGAGGTTTTACAAAAATATTTTGGAAGTCCCGGCCATAACACATTTTCTTTCCCTTCTTTAATTAAATCAATGTAGTTTGAAAGACCTTCGTAGTCCCTAATTGGTATGTTGTTTTGGAAATCTTCGTGCGTTTTAATTTTTTCAAACGAATGGTCTTCTCCAAACTTAGTTTTTTTGGCCCTTTCTATTAGCTGGAGCATCGTTTTCTTTTGAAAAGCAACTGGGCTTTTTTTCCAAGCTTGATTTTTCTTGAATATGTGTCTGGCAAATATTAGGCTAAGAAATGATTTTATCTTTTTCATTGCTAAAAAGAGATATAGTTTGCTGGATTAAGTGGAACCCCGTTTTGCCATAATTCAAAGTGAAGGTGTGGTCCAGTTGAAAGTTCTCCAGTATTTCCAATAATTGCTATGTGCTCCCCCGTCTCAACAACGTCTCCGGTCTTTTTTAGCAGTTGAGAACAGTGTTTGTAGAAAGAAATAAAGCTGTTTTGATGTTGCACGCCAATAACATAACCTGTTTCGGGATTCCAATTGCTTACAATTACTGTTCCTTCACTAACAGCTTTAATTTTAGTTCCTTTTTTGGCCACTAGATCTACTGCGAAATGGTCATTTGAAAAATTAAAAGAGTCGCTTATCATTCCTTCAAGGGGTGGGTAAAACAAAAAGTATGTTGTTTCTTTATTAATGTTTTGGTCTATTGAGCCCAAATCCTCTTTTTCAACTCTTGCTCTTAGACTTGAGTCTTCTTTAGAGGCGGCAAAAGAT
>CACHFI010000068.1 GCA_902579065.1 uncultured Bacteroidota bacterium | reverse complement strand
AACCAAGCACTCCATTATTACATGGACTCGTATGATAACCTAAAAACACCCATGTTTCATTTGGATAAACAATCCATTGAGAATTTAATGAATCTGTTCCTGCAGCATTAGTCCAACTTGTATCTCCACTTGTTACATCACACTTTCTTACTAATGTGTGATCCTTAGTTGCATTTGGAACTCCTGCAACTTCCCAACCAGAACCTGGATCTCCATTCCAATCTCCTAACCAGTCTATTACTTGGTAAGAAGTCTGATCTCCGTAAACTAAACCAAAACCATCATCTCCATTACTGAGATATGTAAATGTTTCATCTGCCTCAGCTAAAATTGTTGCATCAGCAGATGGATGAGCAACAACATATACATCATTTGGTAAAATTACTGCTCCTGCATCAAAGTCATTCCAATACTCATATACTCCAGGTGTTGACGGTGCATTACCTACATTTGGATAAGCATATAAAGAAAGATCGACAGTATCAGTAGTTGGATTGTAAACTTCAAAATATTTATTATTTGATGATCCTTCTGCATACTCAGAAAAAAATAAATTAGCATGTGGATATACGCATGAACTATCATCTATTGATGCTATAGGATCATAATTTAGTGCTAGGGAATCTAAACATCCAGTATAAACACATGAACTATCATCAGTATTTGCAGTTGGGTTAAAGTTAAAAGCAAGAGGATCAGTACAACCACTCACTACTCCAATATATACAAATCCATTCCAAGAATATATACACCCATTACAATCAGTTATTGTACAACTTATTGGACCAGTCATCAGTCCAGAAACATCTTCAGTGGTATCTCCAGTTGACCACAAAAAACTATAACTACTATCAGGTAAACATGGAGTTCCTCCTGAAACTGTTAAATCAACAGAACCATCACTATTTGTTGAACTTGAGGCATCAACAATTAAACTTGAAACTGATATAGGACTAGGGTCTGTAAGCATAACTTCAATGGTATCAATACAACCATAAGTTGATCCAGTAACAATACATGAATATAAACCTGACAACAAAGCAGTTGCAGTATCTCCTGTTTGTCCATCAGACCAAGAATAAGAATATGTATCTGAATACAGTGTATCGTTTGATGCAACAACTATAGCTGAACCATCATTAAATTGATTGCAAGATGGATTAATTATTGTAGAGCTTAAATTAAAATAAGAACACGGATTTACATTAAAAACACTAAAGTCGTCAACTAGAACAATATCATCATTCCACTTACATGAACTCTCAACCGTTATACTAACACTTGAATCACCAGAATAACTTGATAAATCATAAATTAATGTTGTTGGAGCAGATAAAACACCAGCACTTCCTGACAATGGTGTTGAACTTGAATATTGTCTTGTGTATGCAGTATTTCCAAAAATATCTGAAACAATTGTATCATTAATTTTTAGCCTATACCAACTTAGAGGTTGGCTAGTAGTATTTCCTGTAGGATGAACTAAAACATTTAGGTTAACTGTTGAGGCAGCACCTGAAAGATCTAAACAAATAATAGATGAAGATACATGAGTAGAATTAGAAAAAGCTCCAACCTCTGAATATGGATTGGACCAATTACTCCAGTTTGCAGTACCTCCAGAAAATTGTAAACTTATACTTCCTGAAATAGCATTTGATGAATTCAATACCACATTTGATTCAGTTCCTGCATAAGTAATCCATCCATATGTATTTAGGTTATTAGATTCAAAGTCTTCCATTAAACCAACAAGATTACATCCTGGATAAATACATGAAAGACTATCATTTACATTACATGACGAGCAAAAATTTAATGCAGTTGGATCCATACACCCTGAATATAAACATGATCCATCATTGTAAGTTGCAAGTGGATCATAATTAAGAGCAAATGGATCTGTACATCCAGATGTTGGTGGTAATGGACACAATGGATAAGGACAATTTGAAGAGTATGAAGTATTAGAAAAATCTGTACAATCCACGCCTCCAAAAATCCAATTACCCCCTAAACATGTGCTATCACCTGAGTTGCTTTTATATGCCCATGAGTCAGTATATTCCCAACATTCTCCAGTGCCATCTAAAAAAATATCTCCAAAAGTTTCTACAACATTTCCATTATAAAATAATTCAATTGCATCATCTCCATTTTGAGAAATAGAGCTTGTTGCCTGCAATATGTGATCAAATTCAGTAATGCATGTATCAAAATATGACGACATGGCTGAAATAGATCTTGCAACTAAAATATTATCTCCAGGATAAACTGAAATTGGATCAAAAGTATATTCTTGGCCATCAGAACCACCACCATTGTTAGCAACTCCTATGCCATAAAGGCTTAAGTCAGTAATTGTATCAGTAGCTGTAACATGAATTGCCTTTCCATCATTACCGCCAGAAGGAACAGTAAAATCCATAATTCCTGTTAAAACTAAATTAGAAGATTGAGCTAAGATTAAGA
>CACHFI010000067.1 GCA_902579065.1 uncultured Bacteroidota bacterium | reverse complement strand
TTTTTCTTTTAACTCTTCATCTGAAATTTTTAACTCTTCTGAAGTTTTCAAAAAAGTTGAGTCAAGATACTTTGAAATATTTATAGTTTTTAATGACATCTTTTTGTATCTACACAAATCTAGTTAAATATTCAATTATTCTAACTTTTAAGTTAACAAATTTTGCGTTATTTGCATTAGATGGAATCATCAAACAATAACATATATCCAATCTTTAACCAATTAATCTCAAAAAGAGAAAAAGAAGAAAGATTAAAACAAAATGCTAAATGCATATGGCTAACTGGTTTATCAGGATCAGGAAAAACAACTTTAGCATTAAAATTAGAAAAAAAACTTTTTGAATCTGGTTATTTTGTACAAGTTTTAGATGGAGATAATATTAGATCAGGAATTAGTAATAATTTAAGTTTTTCAGAAAAAGATAGGTTAGAAAATATTAGACGAATTTCTGAAGTCTCAAAACTCTTTATTAATTGTGGTATTATAACAATTAACTGTTTTGTAAGTCCAACGAATACAATTAGAAATAAAGCAAAAGAAATAATCGGTGAAGAAAATTTTATTGGAATATATATAAATTCTGACTTATCTATTTGTGAAAAAAGAGACACAAAAGGCCTATATAAAAAAGCACGTACAGGTGAAATTGAAAATTTTACCGGAATTTCTTCTAAATTTGAACAACCTAATGAATCTTTTTTTGAGGTAGATACAAATAAAGACATTAGTGAATCATTAAATGATTTATTAAAGATAGTTTTACCGTTAATTGAAATAAAATAATGAATTCGTATAATTTAACCCATTTAGCTGAACTTGAATCTGAAGCAATTTTCGTAATTCGTGAAGTTGCCTCACAATTTGAAAAACCAGTAATGCTATTTTCTGGAGGTAAAGATTCGATTATTATGTTTCATCTTGCTAGAAAAGCATTTTTTCCAGCTAAAATTCCATTTCCGTTAATGCATATTGACACTGGACATAATTTTCCAGAAACTATTGAGTATAGAGATAGTTTAATAAAAAAAACTGGTGAAAATTTAATTGTTAAATATGTACAAGATTCAATTGATAGTGGCTTAGCTGTCGAGGAAAAAGGTGCAAACGCATCAAGAAATGGTCTTCAAACAATTACCCTTCTAACAAGTTTAGAAGATGAAAAGTATGACTGTGCTTTAGGCGGAGCAAGAAGAGATGAAGAAAAAGCCAGAGCTAAGGAAAGATTCTTTTCACATAGAGATGAATTTGGCCAATGGGATCCAAAAAATCAAAGGCCTGAATTATGGAACTTATTTAATGGTAAAAAAAATATTGGCGAACACTTTCGTGTCTTCCCAATATCAAATTGGACTGAAATGGATGTTTGGCAATATATACTTCATGAAAAAATTGAACTTCCATCATTGTATTTTTCTCATCAAAGAATGGTAGTTAATAGGGACGGTGTTCTTTTAGCTAAATGTGAATATATTTCATTAAAGGAAAATGAAAAATGGGAAGAAAAAACTGTTAGATGTAGAACAATTGGTGATATGACATGTACCGGAGTATCTGAGTCAACCGCATCTTCTATTGAAGAAATAATTGAAGAAGTAGCTTCAACAAGAATTACTGAAAGAGGTGGTAGGGCTGATGACAAAAGATCTGAGGCAGCAATGGAGGATAGAAAAAAAGAAGGATATTTTTAAAAAATATGACAAAACAAAAAGGATATTTAGACATGGAACTTCTGCGATTTACAACTGCAGGAAGTGTAGATGATGGGAAAAGTACGCTTATAGGAAGACTACTATTTGATAGTAAAGCCATTTTCCAAGATCAACTTGAACTTTTAGAAGAAACAAGTAAACAAAGAGGTGAAGATGATATAAATCTTGCATTATTAACAGATGGTCTACGATCTGAAAGAGAACAGGGTATTACAATTGATGTCGCATATAGATATTTTGCAACTCCAAAAAGAAAATTTATAATTGCAGATACTCCTGGTCACATACAATACACTAGAAATATGGTTACTGGTGCATCAACAGCTAACCTTGCTATACTACTAATTGATGTTAGGCATGGTGTAATTGAACAAACTAAAAGGCATGCATTCATTGCTTCACTTCTTCAGATACCTCATGTTGCCGTTTGTGTGAATAAAATGGATTTAGTTGATTACAGTGAAGACGACTTTAATTCAATTAAAAAAGAATTTGAAAATTTTTCATCAAAACTTGAAATTAAAGATGTTCATTTTATTCCTATTAGCGCACTTAAAGGAGACAATGTTGTAGATAGGTCAAAAAATATGCAATGGTACGAAGGATCAACCCTTATGCATCTTTTAGAGAATGTACATATTGGTAGTGATGAAAATCATATTGACTGTAGATTTCCTGTTCAATATGTAATTCGTCCTCAATCAAAAGAATATCCTGATTATCGTGGTTATGCTGGAAGAATAGCTGGTGGAGTTTTTAAAGCTGGAGATAAAATTAAGATTCTTCCATCAGGAATTGATAGTACTAT
>CACHFI010000066.1 GCA_902579065.1 uncultured Bacteroidota bacterium | reverse complement strand
CTTTTTTGTGGGCTAATGCGATTTCAATCACGGCAATAACTGTTGCTTTTATATCTCCTATTTTAGGAGCTTTTGCTGATAATACTGGCTACAGAAAATCTTTTCTTGTTTTTTTTACATTAATATGTTGTTTATTTACCTCACTACTTTATTTTCCTGATAAAGGAGATGTTTTTTTAGCTTTAACCTTTGTTGTTATTTCAAATATTTCTTTTGAAATGGGAACTGTTTTTTGTAATTCATATCTTAATGATTTATCATCAAAAAAAAATATTGGAAAAATTTCCGGAAATGCTTGGGGTTTAGGTTTTGTAGGAGGGCTCTTAGCACTTTTAGTTTCCTTTTTATTATTTGATGTAAATAATTCTTCAGAAGTTAAACAAGTAAATCTTTTTGTTGCAGCATGGTTTTTGATATTTAGTCTACCTACTTTTTTCTTTTTAAAGGATAGTAAAAGACAAAAAATTAATAAGGAAAATATATCATCATCATTTAATTCAATTCTTCAAACATTTAAAGAAATTTCAAAGTATAAAATTATTGTTAGGTTTTTGATTGCTAGATTGTTTTATAATGACGGTTTAATTACAATTTTTGCACTTGGAGGTATTTATGCAATTGGAACTCTTAATTTTACAATGCAAGAGGTACTTATTCTTGGAATTGTTTTAAATGTGTTTGCTGCCTTAGGGTCTTTTGTTTTTGGATTAATTGAGGATAGAATTGGCGTAAGAAAAGTTATTAATCTTTCATTAGTTGTTTTAGTAATATCAACTTTTTTAGCATTTATATCTCCCTGGACATTATATCCTAAAATATTTTTCTGGACCTCTGGGGTATTATTAGGAACAATGGTTGGTCCAAATCAATCATGTAGTAGATCATACATGGCTCAAATTATTCCCGAAGATAAAAAGAATGAGTTTTTTGGTTTTTACGCATTTACTGGTAAAGCTACCTCGTTTTTAGGTCCATTAATGTTTGGTTTTTTAACTAAAATTTATAGTCAGCAAATTGGTCTTTTGAGTGTTCTTGTTTTTTTTATAATTGGTTTAATAATTTTTAATAAGCGAGAATATTAAGCTAATGATGGAACAATTTGATATTTCTATAATTGGAGGTGGTATTGTTGGACTATCTACTGCGTACAAATTACAATCTAAATATCCAAATTTAAAAATTGCTATTATAGAAAAAGAGAATTCATTAGCATATCATCAAACTGGTAGAAATTCAGGAGTAATTCACTCTGGTTTATATTATAAACCAGGAAGTTTTAGAGCAAAAAATTGTGTTGACGGTAGAAAACAATTAGTGAAATTTGCAATTGATAATAATATTAGACATGAAATCTGTGGGAAAATTGTTTTAGCAAAAAATTCAGAAGAGGCAAAAAGATTAGATCAATTAAAATCAAATGGAATTAAAAATGGTTTAGTTGGTTTGAAAATATTAAATAAAAATGAGCTTAATCTAATTGAACCATACGCTGGAGGAGTTGCAGCTCTTCATGTTCCTGAATCTGGAATTATTGATTATAAACAAATCACTGAAAAATTTGCAGAAAAAATATTATCAATAAATAAGAAAAGTAAAATTATTTTTTCATGTGAAGTTTATAATTTTGATGATAATAGTTTGTTTACTAGTAAAGGAAAAATTTTTTCAAAAAGCAATATCTTTTGTTCTGGTCTATTTTCTGATAGATTAGCAAAAAAAGATAATATAAAGGCTGATATGAAAATTGTCGGTTTTCGTGGGGATTACTTTAAGTTAAAACCAGAAGCCAAAAATAAAGTAAAGCATTTAATTTATCCAGTTCCAAATCCTGAATTTCCATTTCTAGGTGTCCATTTAACAAGAATGACAAATGGAGAAATTGAATGTGGTCCAAATGCGGTGTATACTTTTAAAAGAGAAGGATATAATAAATTTTCATTTAGTATTAGAGATACGATTGAGTCTTTATTCTTTATAGGGACAATTAAATTGTTCATAAATCATTGGAAATTTGGTTTAAATGAATATAAAAGGTCTTTTTCAAAAAGATTATTTTTGAGAGATTTACAAAAACTTGTGCCGTCATTAGAGCTTGATGACATTGAAAAAGCAAAAAGTGGTGTAAGAGCAATGGCCCTTGGAAAAGACGGTGAAGTTATTGATGATTTTAAGATTGTTAAGAGTAAAAGAAATATACATGTTTTAAATGCTCCATCACCTGCAGCAACCGCCTGTCTTTCAATTGCAGATAGTATAGTTGATATTGCTGGTAGAGAGTTAAGCTTAAATTAAAATTATGATAAAATTTTTTGGTCTACTTTCAAAAAAAGAAAAAGTAAAAATAAAATCATTAGTCTCTATTTATTGTCAAACACTTGATGAAGTTATTAATCAGGGTTTCGTAGAAATAAAAGACTTTATAAATAACAATAATAACTTAGAGAATAATCCAAATCTTCAGCAAAACGATATTAAATGGTTTCGAATTATTATTTATTTAGGAAATCTCAATAACATTAGTTCTCATTTTGAAGATGATG
>CACHFI010000065.1 GCA_902579065.1 uncultured Bacteroidota bacterium | reverse complement strand
ATTCAGGCATATTTTCAACCACCATGAAAAACTCTTCATCATCTTCTTCAATTTCAATTATTTCATCCTCATCAGTTTCTGTCTCTTCAATTTCAAGTTCCTTTTCAATTTCCACTTCATCCTCAACAATCTCAATAATTTCTGGTGGAGGTGGAGGCGGTGGAGGTGGTTTTACTTCTTGTCTTGTAATTGGAATTATTTCCTCTTCCATATCATCAAGATTTAAATCACCTAAATTATAATTTGATTTATCATAACTTTTCCATTCAAAAGCAATCAAAATGGCAAGCAATGTTACTGCAAGTCCAATTTGAAAAAACATTGCCTTTTTATTTTCTAAACTAACTTTAGGATTTTTCTTTGGCTCCATTTTAACTTACTAAATTTTGGTAATCTTCAGATGACAATAAGTCTTCCAGCTCAGAAGAATCCGAAATTGACACTTTAATAATCCAACCTTCACCATATGGATCACTATTAATTAGCTCAGGATTATCTTCTAAATTCTCATTAAACTCAAGAACTTCTCCATTTACGGGCATAAATAAGTCTGATACAGTTTTAACTGCTTCAACAGATCCAAAAACCTCTTCTTTT
This sequence comes from uncultured Bacteroidota bacterium, assembly GCA_902579065.1. Lineage (GTDB taxonomy): Bacteria > Bacteroidota > Bacteroidia > Flavobacteriales > BACL11. Next base: position 1,963 of record CACHFI010000065.1, on the reverse strand, counting down.
TCTAAGGATTCTCCTTCTGTATCTACATCAATAAAAACAATATCACCTAATTCACTTTGCGCAAAATGTGTTATGCCTACATATGCTTCATTTCCTTCTATTCTTAACCATTCATGGTCCTTTGTATACTTCACATCATTTGGAAAACTCATACTTATTTTTTTGTCAAAAATACAACTTTTTCTATCCTGCCAAAGTAAATCTCAAACTAAATCCTGCATTTGTAATAGAACCTGGAAATGTTGTTGAAATGAACGGATTTGTAATTACTTTATCATAAAAGGCTTTTATATTTAATCTTTGATTTAACACATAATCAGCCGAAAATTTAATACTTACAATTTGTTGCCCCATTGTAATTTGCTCAACATCTTCAATTACTTTTCTAATTATTGTTTTATTATTTCTAATATTTAAATCTAATTTTAGATCTAAGTCTGATGACATTTTTTTACCTCTTCCACCTGAAATAAATCTAAACTCAACATCTTTAACTCTAAAACCTGTTCCAATAACATAATCTTTAGTATTGGTTTCTGTTAACTGATTATTTACTAATGAAAGCGACAACATTCTACTGTTTTTAATTTCAACTTTAGTTATTAAACTATTTTTCCAAAGCATATCTAATTTAAATAAGGGGCTAAACTGCTCATTAATTGACACCTGAGCAATTTCTCTTTGAACGTGATAACTCAAATTATTTAAATTAATCTCATCTCCATTTATGTAATCCAAATTAGTTGTATAAGAACTTACACTATAAGTACTTCTATAAGCATGTCCCAAACTAAATGTTTTAAAATATCTTTTAATTGCTTTAATTTTTATTAATCCATCATAAGTTATTCTCCAATTAGGTAATGGGATTTTTGGCATCTGACTCAAAGAAACAGCATTTGGATTTTTTCCACCATAGGCCGCTAAAAAAGCAGGTATAATTACCTCTTGTGAAGTAGGTCCATATCCCCCTGTTACAACAGTATCACCATTAATAACACTATATTCAATCGGAAATCCAGTAAATGAATTAAGTGTGGGATTAAAATTTGGATTTTGTGAAGCCAATCGATTTGCAATTGTAGCTCTGTAACCTCTAAATTTTGCAAAAGTTGCAGATGAATAATCATCATTATTTCCAACAAAAGCAGTTGGAAATGAAATAAATGATATACTGTAACTGCCTGTTTCGGTTGGACTAAATGAGTTAAATCCATTCTGTATATTATCCCATCTAAAATATTCTTGATTATTTGAAGATGTATTTTTACTTGCATTTAACTCTATTCTAAATTGTTTAATTGGCTCAACAGTACTTCTTAATGTTAGATTAGTACTACTATTTTGTTTAAATTGGGTATTTAAAGATGAGTCTTGTGTAATCCATCCATTTGATGCTGCTGTGCTTCTTATCTCTCTCTGACTTCCTAATACAAAAGGAATAGATGGTGCCATTGATGACCACTGTTGACCTAAAAAACTTGGCTGAGGAACAAATCCAGGTAGCAATGTCCCGCGATTTTCACTATAACTTATTGAAATATTTTTTACACCTAAAGCAAACCTTGTCATGTGTTTAAAAAATTCAAATCTATCTTGTTTCTCTTCTTCATTTTCTTCCTTTACTCTATTTCTTGTTGGGCGACCCCTATTTGAATTTCCTTTATTTAACTTTTTAAAATAAGGCACCTTATTATAAAGTGTTGTTAAATTTATTTGACCATTGTATTGTCTTGATTGAGAGTTTTGTATAGTATTTCCTAGATTTTCTAAAGAAAGTGGAGCAGCATTCCAATTATAATTTCCATTATACCTTGTAGACAAGGACATAAAATTAAAGATTGGTAATTTATTTAGTGGGACCTGATAATTTAAACTTACTGTTTGATGATAAGATGTTGGCCTTCCTGAATTCCAAAAATTATTCCATATAGTGTCAATTTTTTGTTTGTATTCAGGATCT
>CACHFI010000064.1 GCA_902579065.1 uncultured Bacteroidota bacterium | reverse complement strand
TGAAGGAGCTAGACCACTTCTTGTAGAGATTCAGTCTCTTGTTAGTTCTGCGGTTTATGGAACACCACAAAGATCAGCAACAGGATTTGATACAAGACGAATGAATATGCTTTTAGCTGTTCTTGAAAAAAGATGTGGTTTCAGATTAGGTGCTAAAGATGTCTTTTTAAATATTACTGGTGGAATAAAAATTGATGATACCGCAATTGATTTAGCGGTAATTTGTTCAATACTATCGTCAGATCAAGATGTTGCACTTGACACACAAATTTGTTTTGCTGGAGAAATTGGTTTATCCGGTGAAATAAGAGCTGTTAATAGAATTGATCAAAGAATAGCTGAAGCAGAAAAGCTTGGCTATAAACAAATTGTTGTTTCAAAATACAATAAGCTAAATTCTAAAAACTTTAAGATTGAAATAATAAAATGTGGTAAGATTGAAGAAGTATTTAAAATACTTTTTGGATAATCTACTTTGCACTTATTGTCATCGGAACATCCGAGAAAATAACATCAATATTAGGTGTGTTTCCTGTAGGATCAATTATGGTAAAATCTCCCGAAATTTTATAATTAATCTCATCAATATTAATTAAATTAACTATTATAGAATCTGAGATGTGTGATCTTTTGTATTTACCTTTTCAATAATATCTTCAATCATACCGTTTTCATCAATTAAAAAAGTAGTTCTTACAATTCCCATGTACTCTCTTCCCATGAATTTCTTTAATTGCCAAACACCATAATCATTTACAACTTTTTGATCCTCATCAGAAATTAAGTTGAAAGGTAAACTATGTTTTTCAATAAATTTTTGATGTCTTTTTATACTATCACAAGAAACGCCAATAACATCATATCCATTTTTTTGTAGTAGCGTGTAGTTGTCTGATAAATTACAGGATTGAGCTGTGCATCCAGAAGTCATATCTTTTGGATAAAAATATAATACTACCTTCTTTCCTTTATATTGATCAAGGGTAATTTGATTTCCATTTTGATCTACTGAATTTATTTCTGGTGCTTTATCACCAATATTTAATTTTGACATATTAATAATTTAAAGTGTTCCTCTCTTTGCTTGTTCTCTTTCAATTGATTCAAATAGTGCTTTAAAATTACCTGCACCAAATCCTCTTGCTCCTACTCTTTGAATTATTTCAAAAAATAATGTAGGTCGGTCTTGTAGGGGTTTTGTGAAAATTTGCAACAAATACCCTTCCTCATCAGCATCAATTAAAATACCAAGCCCTTTTAAGGTTTCAATATCCTCTTTTAACTGATGGTTATGTTCTTCAAGTCTAAAAGGAACAGCTTTGTAATATTCATCTGGAGGTGTAGATAAAAATTCAATTCCTCTAGATCTTAATTTACTTACAGTAGAGATTATATCATCGGTAGCTACGGCTATATGCTGAACACCAGGTCCTTCATAAAAATCAAGATATTCTTCAATTTGAGATTTTTTCTTTCCTTCAGCTGGCTCATTAATTGGAAATTTAATTCGCCCATTACCATTACTCATCACCTTACTCATAAGTGCTGAATATTCAGTATTAATTTGTTTATCATCAAAAGATAAAAAGTTAACAAATCCCATAACATCTTCATAAAACTTCACCCAAGTATTCATTTCATTCCATCCGACATTTCCAACCATATGGTCAATATATTTTAGACCAACCGGCTCGCTTTCATATGGCGATTCCCATTTTTGAAATCCTGGTAAGAATGTACCTTTGTAATTTTTACGTTCAACAAAAATGTGAACTGTTTCCCCATATGTATATATTCCAGATCTTACAATCTCACCATGCTCGTCTTTTTCAACCGTAGGCTTCATAAAAGACTTTGCTCCTCTTGAGGTAGTTTCTTCCCAAGATTTTTCAGCATCCTCAACCCATAATGCAATGATCTTTACACCATCACCATGCTTTACAATATGATCATTTATAGGTGATTTTGAATTCAATGGAGAGGTTAAAACAAGTCTAATTTTATCTTGTACAAGAACATAAGAAACGCAATCTGTACTGTTTGTTTCTAATCCTTTATATGCATAAGATTGAAATCCAAATGCTGATTTATAAAAATGAGCAGCTTGCTTAGCATTACCTACATAAAACTCTACGTAATCAGTACCAAGTAATGGCAAAAAATCTTTAGCTCCTTTAAATATTTTTTCTAATTCCATTAATCTATTCTATCCATGATTTATGATACTTTCCATCAGAAAGATCAATAGCTAATTGGGTTAATTTTAGAGGTGCAAATGTATCTACCATTACTGCCAATTCATCAGTACTTTTTTTACCGATACTTCTTTCCATTGCTCCTGGGTGTGGTCCATGAGGAATACCTGCGGGATGTAATGAAATATATCCTTCTTGTACATGATTTCTACTCATAAAATCCCCATCTACATAATAAAGAACTTCATCAGAATCAATATTTGAATGGTTATATGGAGCCGGAATTGCTTCTGGGTGATAATCGTATAGCCTTGGGCAGAATGAACAAAGAACAAATCTACTTGTCTCAAAAGTTTGATGAACCGGAGGAGGTTGATGAACCCTTCCAGTTATTGGTTCAAAATCATGAATGGAAAAGGCATAAGGGAAATTATATCCGTCACATCCTACCACATCAAATGGATGCGTAGAATAAAGATAATCATGAATTATATGCTCCTTTTTTATTTTCATG
>CACHFI010000063.1 GCA_902579065.1 uncultured Bacteroidota bacterium | reverse complement strand
ACTCCTTTTTTATCTAATCTAGAAAAGATTTCTCTAGCATTTTGATTAGTGCTTTTAATTAAATTGTCTATTTCATCTTCATTTATATTGACATAATTCTTAAATATATTTGGATATTTTCTAAGCAAAATTTTAATAATCCTGTCATAAAAAACATTAGCTATTTGGAATTTATATAAATCTGTATTGCTTAGTAAAATTTTTACTTTTGATGATTTATTACTAACATTACTTAACGTTATAAGCTCTTCATTTTCTAGAAACTTAATTGAATTATATGTTTTCTTGATGTCTAGTTTGTATTTTGAACAAAAATCTTTAATGCTGAAATTAAATTCTTCGTCAGGTAGTGTATTTACAGCAATTTGTAGATAGTCACATATTTTTTGGTAAGTATTTTGAAGATCAACTTTTGATGGGAATCTATCATTTAGATCCTTGTAAGCAATTAAAATATCTTGTTTGTCATACAAGATAAATGAATATGCTGTTTTACTATCTCTTCCTGCTCTTCCTGATTCTTGGAAGTATGATTCAATACTATTTGGTATGTTATAATGTACTATTAATCTAACATCTAATTTGTTTATTCCCATACCAAAAGAATTGGTAGCTACTATTATTCTTATATTATTTTCAGTCCAACTTTTCTGAATTCTATTTCTTTGCTCATTATCAATTCCTGCATGATACGATGCAGATGAAATTGAGTTTTTATTTAAAAAGCTACTAATATCATTACTTTCTCTTCTTGATCTTACATATATAATTATTGAGCTCTTTATTTTTTTACATAGATTTAATAAAGTTTGGTTTTTATTTTTACAGTCTATTGTAACATATGAGAGATTATTTCTAAAGAAGTTAGATTTAATTATATTATCTTCTTTAAAATTTAAATTTGTTTGAATGTCATTAATCACATTTTGGTTGGCTGTTGCAGTAACTGCTAATACTGGTGTGTCTAATTTTATTTTTCTTATTTCATTAATTAATCTATAGGATGGTCTAAAGTTATGTCCCCACTCTGAAATACAATGTGCCTCATCTATTGCTATTAGATTTACTTTCATTTTATCAATTTTGTCAATAATCTGCTTATTCCTTAATTTTTCAGGTGATATATACAGAAATTTAATGTTTCCATAAATACAATTTGTTAAGGCAGTATCGATTTCATTAAAATTCATTTGTGAAGAAATAGCAATAGAATTAATTCCTTTAGATTTTAGAAACTTTGTCTGATCAATCATTAATGAAATTAATGGAGAGATTACCAAGCATATGCCCTCACTCATTAATGAAGGAATTTGAAAGCAAAGTGATTTTCCTCCAGCAGTAGGAAGTAATGCTAAAGTGTCCTTTTTTTCAACTAAGGAATTTATTATTTCTTCTTGTTTTGGCTTAAAAGAAGTATATCCCCAATATTTTTTTAGAATATCAATAGCTTGCATATATTACGAATATAAGCATTAAAAAATAGCTATAAATAGCAAAGAAATTTTTAAGAATTTATTCCTGAGATGCTAAAAATCTTTCAGCATCAAGAGCTGCCATGCACCCGGTACCAGCTGATGTAACTGCTTGTCTGTATACATGATCAGCTACATCACCTGCAGCAAAAACGCCAGGAATTTTAGTTTTAGATGTTCCAGGTTCTATAATTAAGTAGCCATTTTCATCCATGTCTAATTGTCCTTTAAACAGATTTGTGTTAGGAGTATGGCCAATGGCTACAAAAAAACCTTTAGCAGGAATAGTAGTTTCTTCTCCTGTAACATTATTAGTTGCTGTAACACTTTCTACACCAATTTCTCCTGGTTCACCATTGATGCTTTTTGTTTCATGATTAAAGAGTACTTCTAAATTAGATGTATTAAAAACTCTTTTTTGCATTGCTTTTGATGCTCTCATTTCATCTCTTCTAACTAGTAAAGTAACTTTGGTGCATAATTTTGCAAGATAGGTAGCTTCTTCAGCTGCAGTATCACCACCACCAACTACTACAACATCCATTCCTTTGTAAAAGAAACCGTCACATGTGGCACATGCTGAAACACCATATCCATTTAATCTTTTTTCATCTTCAATCCCTAACCACTTAGCAGATGCACCAGTTGCAATAATTATAGTTTTGGCTAGAACATTATCTTTTTCATCAATTTCTACTTTAAATGGTCTTTCACTTAAGTCAACTTTTGTAACCATACCCCATCTTGTATCTGTATCAAATCTTTCTGCTTGGGCTTTAAAATCTTCCATCATTTTTGTTCCATCTACACCATTTGGATAGCCAGGATAGTTATCTACATCTGTAGTAGTAGTTAACTGACCACCTGGTTGAAGACCTTGAATTACAACAGGATTTAAATCAGCTCTAGCAGCATATATTGCAGCAGTATATCCTGCAGGTCCAGAGCCTATAATTAGGGTTTCTATTTTTTCAATTTCTTCAGCCATTTTATTTTTTTGGCTAAATTATTAAAAAACATCTGTTATTTCAATTGAATCTGTGGGTAAAGGTGAATTTGTTGAAAAACCATCAATTATTGGAACTCTATAGTAAACACTTCCATAACCTGTCCATCCTCCGTAACCACCATTAATATTACTCACTAGATTTAATGGCTCTTGAAAAGGGTTTCCATTTGATCCGAATTGTCTAACAAGGCTTCTCCAAAATTTGAGCGAAGGTTCATCAATTTGACAGAATTTAATTATGACCTCATCATGAGGTATAAAAATACTATCAGATATTCCATTTGCTTCGTA
>CACHFI010000062.1 GCA_902579065.1 uncultured Bacteroidota bacterium | reverse complement strand
TAAGAGTAACAGTACTATCACAACCATTAACATCAGTATAAATATTTGAATACTGTCCTGAAGAGACATAAGTTGTGCCATTCCATTCATATGAATCACATCTTGTAATAGAAAAAGAAGAATTAGTAACAGTATTTACAAAAATTGTTATGGAATTATAACAATTATTATCTGTTAAAACCCAATAAAATGATAAACTATTTGGACTAACAATTATTGAAGAAGTAGTCTCTCCAGTACTCCAAAGATAAGATGAGCTTGGGAGATCAAGATCTAATATTACTTGATCACCTTGACAAATTATTGTATCATTTTGATTTAACATTATATAACAACAACTGCTGTCATCAATATTTGCAAGTGGATTATAATTAGAAGCGGTGGAATCTGTACAACCTGGAATTAATGCTTCTACTACAAAAGTTTGGGTATATAAACAAGAATTACTATCAATCAAATTCAATACATAGGTCCCACTTTGAAGATTTGAAATATTTTGACTAATTGAAGAAAAACCAAATGGACCATTCCAATTATAAGTATAAGGTGGAACACCTCCAATTGTGGAATCAATTGTAATACTTCCATCATTAACTAAGCTTGAACTTGTTGGAGATACAGTTGCAAAAACTTGAATTGGATCTGGTTCAGTTAGACAAACTTGTATTGTATCTATACATCCCAAAGGATCATCCATTACAATTTGATAGCATTGAGCCGTTAATAAAGGAAATGTTACATTAGCATATGTATAATTATTTCCTAAAGGAGATTGACCTATTTGCTGCCAATAATTAAAAGTACTATTATAAATCTGAAGAGAATAATGATAAACTCCTGCTCCTCCAACTCCCCCTACAGTAATATATCCATCATTTGCTCCATTACATAAAATATTTGAAGAATCTAAAAGAGCCAAACTACAAGTATTATAAAGGCATGAATTATCATCACATATAGCCGTTGGATCATAATTTATAGCAGTTAGATCTGTACAACCAGATGGTAGTATTGATAAATTTAGTTCTAAAATACTATCACAACCCTGGAGTGAAGATAAAGTATCATAGTAAATACCAGTACTATAATAGCTATTTCCATTCCATATAATACTATCACAAACACTCACAGAATTTGTGTTAAAATATGATGAATTAATTTGAAGATCTAAATTAACAACACTATCACAACTAGATGGAGTTAAAAAAGTTCCAACATAATTCCCACTACTTGTTAAAATATTTCCATTAAATAAATAGCTATCACATTGAGACAAACTAATTGAAGAAGAAATATTTAAAGTTGGAATGTTTGAATTTTGAATATCTAAATCTTGAAATTCAGAAACTAAATTGGAGGAAAAGTTTATACTATTATTTGAGTTTACTATAAAATTATAGAATACCATTAAAGTAGAATACGCTGAGGTAAAATTATCTGCATCTGCTACATTAACAGATATGATTTCAACTCCTCCACCAGCAATATTTTTAACTAAAAAAGTGCCAACAGACAATCCAGAGACTTGGTCAATACTTTCTAAAAGCAATTCAGATCCAGATATTATTGTATTAATAATTAAGTCTGAAAAAGTAATGGAAGAATAATTATCAGTTGAAGAATATCCTAGTGTATCTCCTACAGATAAAGATGAAAAATCTATATAACCTCTATCTGAAAAAAAAGAGGATGAATCAATATCTACTTCAAATGAATCTTGTTCTACAGTAACATATAAATCTGATTTTGAACTACATGTAGAATCAGATAAACTAAATAAAACATTTGGTGAAAAATCAGTTGAAGAGAAATTATTAAGCCAAACATATGAGTTCAACTGTTGATCACTTCCATCAGCAATTGCTAATCTAATGTGGTAAGATTGGCCAGGATTTACTGGGTAATAGGCATCAAATTCAGTAGTTCTTCCATCTATATAATCAATAATACTTTGATTATTTTGATTATCAACAAAGTATTGTGCATTTATAGGAGTTACACTATTAACTGATGATACAGTAATTGGCAAAGGAGGATTGGAATTTGGAACTACAGCTAAATTAATTGATCCATTAGGATGATATGATGGAGATGCATAGGGGCCTGTAATTCCTGGTCCAGATAAAAAGAAACCAAAAACATCATTGTATTGAGTATTCTCCCATTCAAAATATTCTGAAGATCCAAAAACATATTGAAAAAATAAAGAATCAGAATATGGAGTAAAATCAAATTCAATAACAGAAACATCATTAATTGAGTTTACTGTAAATGATTGACCTATTAGTGGAGGGACAGAATTAGCAACATTTAATAAATCTGGATCACTAACTGTGTTAGGAGGATCAATAACAACACCTGAAAAATTAGGATCTAATAGATTTACATCTCCAGTACCAAAAACAAGACCAGAATCAAAATTAATTGTTGTATTTGTTGCATTAAAAAAACCAATTTGCATTGGATCACCTTGAAAAGAATGATTGCTAGCTACAACTCCATTTCCTAATAGTAAGCTATCAATAAGATAAACAATGTTATTATATGGATTATTATTATTTATAACAATTTGAGACAGGCTATTTAACCATGTTAATAGAATAAATAATATGCTTACAACAATTCTCATTTTAAGTAATATTATTTTTTTATGTGACTAAATTGTCAGTACTGTCTAAAATTAATTTCTATCTAAATTTACTTTGTAAATTTAGATAGATTTGAAATGAAAATAAATTTTAGAAATATTAAATACTAACAACTAGAAGTTAATCAAGAATAATCTTTCTAAAGTTAGTTTCATTCTTATGAGAAAGTTCCAATAGGTATATTCCTTTTGAGTAATCTCTAAGATTAATC
>CACHFI010000061.1 GCA_902579065.1 uncultured Bacteroidota bacterium | reverse complement strand
TCTCAATAATAATTCTTCAGATTTATTTGAACCAACAATGGAGGTTTATAAAATGAAGGTGCCTGTAGATTGGGAAGGATGGCAGTTGAAATCGTTTAGATATTCAGATTTTGAAGCTGTATCGCCTAACAATCAAACTATTAATTTTAATATGAATCCAAATGATATTAGAGCAATTCGAATTGCTTGTCAAGCATGTCCTTCCTCTACAGGAAATCCAGTTTGTCCAGAAAACTTTGGCAAAGATGTTAGGACAGATATAGATCATATTATTTTCACCGCAAACTCTAGCTTATTAGACCAATAATGAAGTTGACTAAAGAAATAGCTATAGCAATTCTTATATTTTGTACACTTTCTTGTGGAAACATGAGAGATGTTAGTGTTTATGAGCCCTCAAAATCTATTTCAGCATTTGAACAATTTCCGCAAAAAATTCTTTTTACAAATTCTGACGAGAATGGATTGTGGGGCGTAAAAAACAATGCTTGTAAGCAAGTATCATATGAAACCAGCAATAGCTATGTTGGAAAAGACCATCTTTATATAAAGTGGGACGCATCTAAATGCAATTATGTAGGGATGGGTTTAAAATGGGGTAATTATAAGGTCAAAAATCTTAAACCAATTATTGAATCGGCTGCAATAGAGCTTCGGGTCCGTATTAATTCTGGTTCGCTTTCAAACGTACCTATGTTTTTCATTCTTGAGGATTACGGTGGCAACCAATGCAGGGCAAACATAAACAGTTTAAATCTTGAAGGTGGAAAAATTGATGCTGAATGGAGAAGAATACGTATTCCTTTTCAGGCATTCAATTATGAAAAACGAGAGGTTAATATGGGAAATATTAAAGAGCTTCGCCTTGAATTTCAAAGAAATGGCCATCTCCATATAGACAATATTGTAATTGTGCCGCATGAGCATAATTATAAGATTACAAGCGATAACTTTACCAAAGTATTTAATTCACACCCAATCCAACTCGGAGCTGGTAAAGAGTATTGGTGGGGTATCAATACAAGGTATTCATCAAGCCTTCAATTTGGAGACTCGTTTGAAAATGAGAGTGTAGTTGTTGACCTAGATAAATCAAAAAAAGATAACTGGAACACATTTGGTTTTTCTCCTTACCAATGGATGCATGTAGACCTGTCATCTATTTGTAGCTCGTCAGCAATTAAATTTAAGCTAAAGGCAAAAGAACTACCAAAGCTTCAGGTAATTTTGTTTACCTATACTGGAGAAAGAAGAAGGTTACAAAAAACGTTAAATGAAAGCAATTTTGTCGTCAAAAAAAATGGGATATATGAGGCATATCTTCCTTTAAAATCATTAATGGGATATAGCGAATTTAGGTGGCATGATTTAAAGGAAATAAGGTTTAGAGTATTAGAGGGCAATCAATTTGAAATAGGTGACTTTGAACTTATTGAATTTCGTGGAAATCCAAAAAAACCAACTAAATGGAAAGGAATATAAATCTACTTTTTTGTATGCTATTAAGCATGGCATTATCTCTTACTGCTCATTCACAAGTGAGTAAGGTTGAAGTAACTACAAACGCTTTAGGCAATTTTGAATTACAAAGAAATGGTGTCCCTTACTATATAAAAGGAGCGGGTGCCAAAGCTCATTTTGATCTCTTGGTAAAATCTGGAGCTAATTCAATTAGGGTCTGGAGCACAAATAATAAGGCGCTTTTAGATTCTGCTCATCAACACGGTCTCACAGTCACGCTCGGTTTATATGTAAGACCTGAGAGAAGTGGAATGGATTACAATAACGAATATGCAGTGAAAGGTCAAATTGAACAACTCAAAAATGAAATATTGAAATACAAGGATCATCCCGCATTATTAGTTTGGGGCATCGGCAATGAAGTTGATCTTAGATATAGTAATTTTAAAGTTTGGGAAACCATAGAGATACTAGCAAAGTTTATAAAGGAGGTTGATCCAAATCACCCGACAATGGCTGTAACTGCTGGTATTGATCCATCAAAAACTTTTTACATAAAAAAATATTGTCCAAGTGTCGATATATTGGGGCTAAATGTTTATGGTTCAATAGAAAATGCTGGGGCTAATCTCAGAAAGTTTAATTGGGATAAACCCTACATCGTCTCTGAATGGGGGGTAAATGGGCCTTTTGAAGCCAGAAGAACATCATGGAAAGCTAAGATAGAGCCACCAAATGGCATAAAAGCGGATCAGAGGCTGCGAAGATACAAAGAACTAATTGTAAAAGACAAAGAACGTTGTCTTGGAAGCTACTGCTTTCTTTGGGGGCAAAAACAGGAATCTACAGCTACATGGCACGGAATGTTTCTTAGCAATGGTAACCCAACAGAAGCCGTTGATGTGATGCAGTTTTGCTGGTCAGGTGAATGGCCACAATCGAGGGCCCCTTCTATTAAAGATATTTCATTAGAAAATATAGGATGGAGAAAAGACCATATTCTTGCTCCTTCGGCACAAGCGACCTTGAGTATTGAATACCTTAAATACAATAACAAAAAAGTATTAGTTGAATATGTATTATATCCAGAAGCATTTAGTAATAAAATTGGTGGTGATATTCAGAAGTCACCTGATAAAATAAAGTTTGAAGTGGTTAAGCAAAGTGATAATGAGTTAACTTTTATAAGTCCAAAAAAGAAAGGGGCTTATCGGATATTTGCCTTTATAAAAAACGAAAAAGGACAAAGCTCTGTCGCTAACATACCTTTTTTAGTAAAATAACTAAGCGGGGAGCTATTTTTTAAAAGCTTTAATGAGCACCTCATAACCTGGTCGAAAAAGAATTACCTCGAAATCATCCTTAGGCTTAATAAGCTTGTTTTCTATATAAATTTTCCAAACTAATTCTTTCTTATTTCGCCAGCCAACAGAAGTGTGTAGATTATTTGATTCGATCGTATAGCCTGCATCATTCATAATAAGTTTG
>CACHFI010000060.1 GCA_902579065.1 uncultured Bacteroidota bacterium | reverse complement strand
TTGTTGATTCTAATAGCTTTAAGCCTTTTTTTTCCTCATTAAATGGATTAAAACTGCTATTTATTTTAATGAAGTATTTTTTTTGATTAGATTCAATCCTAAAACATTCATTTATACAACCTCCAGAAATTTTTGAAAAATGAATAACATCTTTATTTATGATTTTATTAAAAAAATCTAAACCTATTTTGTTAATAGTCATAGAATGACTAAATAACTAAAAATTTAATGAGAATAAAAAAAATAAAATGAATTAAATTTTCCAATCAAAGCATAAAAGCCCTTCACTTGCCTTGGTAGGATAAGAACAATTATCAGTTTGATAACTTGAACAATTACCACAAGATGACCCTTTATTTAATGAAGGTCTTGAAAGATGAGAGTCACAAACATTATTTAATTCCACTTCTAATTGATGAACCTTACATTTGAAATTTTCAACTAAATTTTCACAACTTAAACATGTAGATACTGACTTTAACATAATTTTTATTTTTTACAAATATAAGAAAAAATTACGTAGAATGATTCTAAATAACTGATTTTCAATAATTTAGACTTAGTCTAAATAAATCTTTTTTTCAACCAACCCATTTTCATAATGAGTAATAATTAGTTTATTAGTTGAAAATTTTATCTTCCTGCCCAATAAATCAGAATAAAACAAAATAGCAGATTCATCTATTTGCTGCATATTAAAGCTGTTCAAATTTGGATTAGTATAAACACAAGCAGATATTGAATCTAATTGAGAATATATCAAATTTCCATCATTAAAATAACAACTTAACTTACCTGAGCCATTAACATTGGGAGTTCCACCTGGAGCATTAATCAAACTAAGCGACCCTATGCCTTCAATCCAAACTGCAGATTCATTAATTTGAGATGAAAGAGGAGAAAGGTAAAAATGATCATAATATAAGCCATCGTTTAATTGTTTGTTTATTATTGAATCAACAAGATATAGGCCAGGATTTGAAACAAAAGGACTTATCGGATTATTTATATTTATTGAGTCTCCTTTTTGGAGATTAAAATCATATAATAAAACCTCTTTTCTATTAGAATTTTGGATAAAAGATAAATAAATCCTTTCACTAATAATATCTTCCCTTAACCAAAATGTTTTAGATATATAATGATAACCATTTAATATTTTGTAATTGTAATTATTATATAATGTATCTCCATCCGTAAAATAAATATCAGTAATACATCCATTATTACAAACAGTTAAATGCCATTCACTATCATGATCGAGCATTTGTTTATATGATTGAGAAAATATGTTTTCAAATAGAAGACAATTAAAAATTAATATAAATACTATTCTATTCAATATTTAATGTTTTATTTAAATACAATGATACGAAAACACAAAAAAAGTTTTGTATCATTGAAGACAATTAAACAAACAACAAAAATGAAAACAAAAATCTCTTTAACGATAATTGGTATTTTTAATATCATTATGTCAATGGTAATGGCTTTTGCTATTACAGATATGATTCCATCAATGCTAAACACTGATTCACAAGAAGCAGCGAGAATGGTTGAAATTATGCACTATGGTTTATTTCCAGCAGTTTTAATAATTGGTTTAATTTGTGTCTTATGTAGAGATGCGGCATTAGAAACTGCCAAAAAAATATTACTTGCATATATAATAGGAACATCTATTTTGATGTATATGTTTTTTGCAGTATTTGCAAATGAACCATTAATGAATTTTGGAGTTGAAATGGTTATACCTGATATTATAATTTATATAGGTGCAATTTTTGGATATTTTAAAGCTAAATAATTTTCTAAAATCATTTACAAAAAGGGACACTACATGTCCCTTTTTTTATATCCAATTTTGTTTATTAACGGTTAATTCACTTTTTGTATCTCCAGTATGAGCTGTACTTTTTGGTTCAAATAAAAGATTGTAAACAATCTCACCATTAGTTCTTGGGCGGTGCTCTACTCCTTTTGGAATAATGAGTATTTCTCCCTCACCAACTTCAACTGTCCTTCCATCTCGAAAATCCATTAGCAAAGTACCTTTAAAAACCATAAACAATTCATCTTCATCATCATGTTTATGCCAAACAAAGTCATCTTTCAACTTACAAAGCTTTACATATTGATTATTCAACTCTCCAATAATGTGAGGAGTCCATAGTTTATCAAATTTGGAAAATTTTTTATTTATATTAATTGATTCTATTTTTTTCATAATGTAAATTTATGATTTGTAATTTTATATTCATATATATTAAAAACAATGTTTACGCTTAATCATTTTAAAAACCTTACAATTTATGTAATGAGTTTATTATATATTATTGTTGGTATTAAACATTTTACTGATCCAGTTTTCTTCTTAAAGATTATGCCAAGTTATTTAGCATATCAACTTGAGCTAGTTTACTTAAGTGGTTTTTTTGAAATTCTATTCGGTGTTCTATTAATTTTTAAAGTAACTAGATTCTATGCTGCCTGGGGAATAATTCTATTGCTAATTGCTGTATTCCCTGCTAATATTTATTTATTTTTTTCAGAAATTGCACAAGAATCATTAGGAATTTCAAAAAATCAAGCACTCATTAGACTGCCTTTTCAAATACCATTAATAGTTATTGCGTACTGGCACACTTTAGAATCTTCTTCCAAAAGATTTTCTATTATTTGTTGTGTATTATTTATACCTACTATTATATATTTTAGTAGTCTCTAAAAGATATTATTGAAGAAAATATTTTTTTTCTACAGATCCATCATCATAAATAAAAATATTAATCTGATTTTTTTTCAAAAATGTTTCTTTACCTAATATGTCAACTAATTTTACCAAACGCTTTGGATTAGTAGTTAATACTTGGTGATCTATGGTAGAAGAACAATTAATCAATCCATTTCTATTGTACTTAGACAGAAAGTTCCAAATTTCATTAGTTGCAATGATATCCATATTTCCTGTACTTCCCGGCCAATCATGATCTCCATTAATTACT
>CACHFI010000059.1 GCA_902579065.1 uncultured Bacteroidota bacterium | reverse complement strand
ACGGTCCTTATCTTTAGAAAACCAATTCGAAAAATAAGCATTTAGATTCTGATTGATATTAAGAGAATCCAATACCTGCATTGTTTTCATTTGTTGACGATAGGCTACTTTTTTATATATTGGAGATGTAGTGTCAGCGTTATAAATCAGCTTAAAATTACCTCCTCGAATACTTCTGCGCATATCTGTACTTCCATCAAAACGGTCCGTGGCAGCATAAATATATTTTCGCTGATCTTTTTTATGAAAAGAAGTCCCTTCAAACGGAAATTCTCTTTCAATATTTGCAGCATCAAGTATGGTCGGCGCAAAATCAACAAAGCTGATTAGTTGATTGTTTTTTCCTACAGGAGTATTATCAATCCACTTAGCTATAAATGGAACACGAAGACCTGTTTCATAAATTGATCGTTTATAACGCGGAAAGGGTCCTCCATGATCACTGAAGAAAAATATAATAGTATTCTCATAAAGGCCATCCGTTTTGAGTTGGTCTATAATTATACCAATTTGCTTGTCAAGTTTTTCAATATTTTTATAATTAGTTAGCAAATCACTTTTGATTTTATCATCATTTGGAAAAAGGTTCGGTATTATAACATTATCTAATTCTTTTCTGGAATATGCTCCCTTGTTTTTCCAAATATTAGACTCATGAGTTACATTAAAATTGAAGACAGAGAAAAAAGATTGACCCTCTTTCCTGTTTCTCCAATGTGCGTTTTGACTGCTTTCATCCCATGCCACTGGAGAAGTTTTCATATTATAATCCTCTTTAGAATTGTTCGTGCAATAATATCCTATGGCCCTAAGATCTTCAGTAAAAAAACGAATTGGTTTTTTTGGTTTAGCGCTATAATATGGAAGTGAGTTATGCATATTAATTGCATTTTTTTCTGACATGTTTTTATAAGCTCGCATATGCTGTGTGCCAATTGTGGTTGGATACATGCCAGTAATTAAACTGCTTCGACTTGGTGCGCATACAGGTGATGGAGTGTAACAATTTTGATATACTATCCCGTCTTTTGCTAATTGATTGATATTTGGTGTATTTGCACTTGAATCTCCATACATTGAAAAAAATAAGGATTGATCCTCGCAGACTAGCCACAAAAAGTTTGGTGACTCTTGTCCAATACATTGTCCAAAAACAAAAAAAAAGAAAGAAACTAAATATTTTTTCAAGTTTTATATTTTTTATCTTTACAACTTAATGAAAGTTGTGAAAAATTAATTTTATAAAAATACTAATAAGGACTCATTGCTTAAAGAAAATTATTTTTGCTTTTTAGAATGAAGCCCTATAAAATAATTAACTAAATAACAATTTTAATATGAAAACTAACAATGTCTATAGCATATTCAGCATTATTACTTTTTTACTACTATCGCTTTGTGCATGTAATTCTCCAAATAAAAAACAACAAGAAAATAAGCCCTTAAATATAGTTTATATCATGGCCGATGATCATGCTTATCAAGCTGTTAGTGCTTATGGATCGCAAGTCAGCAAACTTGCGCCAACTCCAAATATAGATCGGATTGCCAATGAAGGTGCTAGAATGGATGCCGTTTATTGCACAAACTCTATATGTGGTCCAAGTAGGGCTTCTATTTTAACTGGTAAGTTTTCACATGTAAATGGATTCTATAAAAACGTTGATGGTGGGGATTTTAACGGTGAACAACTTACGTTTCCTAAAATTTTCCAAAAAAACGGCTATGAAACTGCTGTCATTGGAAAATGGCACTTAGGAACTACTCCAACAGGTTTTGACTACTCTAAAGTTTTAATAAATTGGGGGGGGGGCAAGGAACTTATTATAATCCTCAATTTTGTATCAATGGAATAGATACCGTGGTGGAAACTAAACTGCATGTTACAAAAGCAATTGAAAATGATTGTTTGGATTGGCTTTCAAATAGAGATACCACAAAGCCTTTTATGTTGTTGTATCAATTTAAAGCGCCACATAGGGACTGGAGACCTGATTCTATGTATCATGAACTATTCACTGATTTTGACTTCCCGCTTCCAGAAACCTTTAATGATAACTATGAGGGAAGGCTTGCAGCAAGTGAAAATATGATGGAAATTGGAAATCATCTTAACAGAAGAGATATGAAGCAAATACCCCCTCCAGGATTGTCAAGAAGAGATTCGTTGCGCTGGCTCGCTTATGGGGATAAGGGGCAATATTGGTCTCCAAATGACACATTAACTGGAGATGCTCTTAAGTACTGGAAATTCCAAACTTATATCAAAGACTACTTAAGAACCGTTGCTGGAATTGATCGAGCAGTAGGTAGTGTTTTGGATTATTTAGAAGAAAATGGATTGAGCGAAAACACTCTTGTAGTTTATACCTCTGACCAAGGATTTTACCTTGGGGAACACGGATGGTTTGATAAAAGATGGATGTATGAAGAATCTTTCAAAATGCCTTTTGTGATTAAAAACCCAAGAACTATTAAGCCAGGAACCACTTCAGATGCAATGGTAATGAATGTAGATTTTGCGCCAACACTTCTTGATATGGCTGGTTTAGAAATCCCATCTGAAATGCAGGGTAAAAGCTTTAAGGGGGCTTTTGAAGGCGAACTGAAGAACGAAAGAAAGTCTGTTTATTATCATTATTATGAGTGGCCAATATGGCATAAAGTACAACCACATTATGGGGTAAGAACGGATCGATACAAGCTCATGCATTTCTATTACTCAATGGACGAATGGGAATTATACGACTTAAAAACTGACCCTAATGAAATAGACAATATTTATGCTGAGGCGTCACCAGAGCTGATTGAAAGTTTGAAAAAAGAGCTTGAAGCTCTAAGAAAAGAATACAAAGACGATGGCTCAATTGAAGAGATGAAAAGAATGACTGACACGGTTATTCGCAGAGTTTACAATGAGCCCAAAGTTTATAAAGAGAAGGTTAATATTAAAAAATAATTTTTTGCAATTTTTATGTTTTTAAAGGACATTAAATATCCTTCATTATGAAAAAGAATCAAATATTACAATTAGTCTCGTTTTTATTGAACCTAATCTTTTCTTTTAATTATTATTTTTCTAGTTTTTTCTTACAAAAAATTAAAACCCTTTTATTTTTA
>CACHFI010000058.1 GCA_902579065.1 uncultured Bacteroidota bacterium | reverse complement strand
CTAGAAATGTTAATGGATGTGTTATTATGTATGCTGACAAAATAACAAATTCTATGCAAAAAACTATTGATCAAACAAATTACAAAAGAAATAAACAAGAATTATACAATAAACAAAACAATATAACTCCAATACCTATTATTAAAAAAACAGATAATAGTATTACAGAAAAACTAAATCCATATAAAATAAATAAAGAAAAAGATAACAATATAGAAATTGATATTGAAAAAATGTCTAATAAAGAACTTGATAAAATTATAAAATCAACTAAGATAGAAATGCAAAAAATGGCAAAATCTTTAAATTTTATAGAAGCTGGGAAATTAAGAGACAACTTATTTAAATTGGAAGCAATGAGAGCAAAAAAAAGCGGACTTAGTTAGTCCGCTTTATATATTACAAATAATAATTTGTGATTATGCGCTCACAATAGTTTTTGCAACTGGTCCCTTTTCTCCTTCTGCAGCTTCAAAAGTTACTGAAGCACCCTCCTTAAGAGTTTTGTAACCTTCAGCTTGAATTTCTTGAAAATGTGCAAAGTAATCAGTTCCATCTGAACCTTCGATAAAACCATAACCTTTGCTTGAGTTAAACCATTTTACTGTTCCTTCCATAATTGTTTATTGTTATTAATTAATACTAGTGGGAACAACCCCACAAAACTGTGCAAATATAAGTAAATAAATGAGATAGCAATTTTATCTATAACTTTGAAGCTGACAATGTGTTTTTTAATAACATGGCAATGGTCATGGGACCTACCCCTCCAGGAACAGGAGTTATATAGCTGACTTTATCTTTAACATTTTCAAAATCAACATCTCCAAGTAATTTCCATCCAGATTTTGTAACATTTGAAGTTACTCTTGTAATACCAACATCAATAACACTAGCTCCTTCTTTTATCATTTCAGAAGTAACAAAATTAGCTTTTCCTAAAGCAACAATAAGTATATCAGCTTTTTTACAAATTTCATTAATATTTTTTGATCTACTGTGAAGAATTGTAACGGTTGAATTACCTGGATAAGAATTTCGAGCCATGAGTATGCTAATTGGTAAACCTACAATATGACTTCTTCCAATTACAACACAATTTTTTCCAGAAGTTTCAATATTATATCTTTTTATTAACTCTATAATTCCAGCAGGAGTTGCAGGTATAAAACATGGGAGATTTAATGTCATATTCCCAATATTTTTTGGATGAAAGCCATCCACATCCTTCTCTATAGAAATTGTATTTATTATTTTTTTCTCATCAATATGCTTTGGTAATGGTAACTGAACAATTAAACCATCAATAGAATCATTAATATTAATTTTAATAATTTCATTTATTAGTTCATCTTCTGTTATTGCTTCTTTTAATCTTATTAAAGTTGAATCAAAACCTACTTTTTCACATGCCTTGACTTTAGCATTTACATATGTTTCACTTGCACCATTATTTCCAACTAAAATTGCAGCTAAGTGAGGTTTCTTTCCACCATTATTTACAATTCCATTTACTTCAAGGGCAATCTCATCCTTAATATCATTAGATGTCTTTTTTCCGTCTAATAAAATCATATTAAAACTTTGGCATATTATTTCCTTTCATCATTTCCATCATTCTGGATGCTCCTCTACCCTGCATCATTTTCATCATTTTCCCCATTTGACTAAATTGTTTTATTAGCTGGTTAATCTCTTGAACATTGGTTCCACTTCCAGCAGCAATTCTTTTTTTTCTACTTCCATTTAAAACATGTGGATTGCTTCTTTCGTATGGTGTCATAGAATAGATTATTGATTCAATTCCTTTAAATGCATCATTATCTATATCAACATCTTTAATTGCTTTACCAACTCCAGGAATCATACCAGCCAAATCTTTTATATTACCCATTTTTTTGATTTGTTGTATCTGCTTTAAAAAATCATCAAATCCAAATGTGTTTTTTGCGATCTTTTTTTGAATCTTTCTAGCTTCTTGTTCATCAAATTGTTGTTGAGCTCGTTCAACTAAAGAAATAACATCTCCCATACCTAAAATTCTACTAGCCATTCTTTCAGGGTGAAAAACATCTAAACCTTCCATTTTTTCAGATGTTCCAATAAATTTAATTGGTTTATTAACAACAGAACGAATTGTTAAAGCAGCACCTCCTCTAGTATCTCCATCTAATTTTGTTAAAACAACACCATCAAAATTTAATTCATCATTAAATGCCTTTGCGGTATTTACTGCATCTTGTCCGGTCATAGAATCTACAACAAAAAGAATTTCATCTGGATTAATAGCAGACTTAATATTAGAAATTTCAGTCATCATTTTTTCATCTACAGCTAAACGACCAGCAGTATCAATTATAACTACATCATTTTTATTTTTTTTAGCAAAATCAATTGAGTTTAGTGAAATTTTAATTGGATCCTGATTTTCAATTTCTTTATATACCTCAACTGAAACTTGCTCAGACAAAACTGAAATTTGATCAATTGCCGCAGGACGATATACGTCACAAGCAACTAACAATGGTTTATTTTTTTTATTATTTTTAAGATAATAAGCTAGTTTACCACAAAATGTAGTTTTACCAGAACCTTGTAGACCTGCAACAAGAATTATTGAAGGTTTTGATTTTAAATTAAGTTCTGAAGAACTACTCCCCATCAAAGATGTTAGCTCATCTTTCATTATCTTAGTAAGAAGCTCACCTGGTTTTAATGTAGTAAGCACCTCCTGTCCTATTGCCTTGTCTTTAACTTTTGAGGTAAATTCTTTTGCTGTCTTATAATCAACATCTGCAGAAAGAAGTGCCTTTCGGATTTCTTTCATTGTTTGAGCTACATTGATCTCAGAAATATTGCCTTGTCCTTTTAAAATCTTAAAAGCTTTATCCAGTTTTTCTGATAAATTATCAAACATTAATTTTAATTTTTTAGGTTAACAAAAATATATCAATTTTTAAATAATGCACTTACAAATTTTTCTTTATTAAAAATCTGTAAATCTTCAATTCCTTCACCAACACCAATATATTTAACTGGAATTTGTAGTTGATCTGAAATACCAATTACAACACCTCCTTTTGCAGTACCATCTAATTTAGTTAATGCTAAAGAATTTACTTGTGTAACCAAAGAAAATTGTTTAGCTTGTTCTATAGCATTTTGACCAGTAGAAGCATCTAAAACTAACATAACATCATGTGGTGCATTAGGAACAATTTTATTCATAACACTTTTTATTTTAGCTAACTCGTTCATTAGATTAACCTTATTATGTAATCTACCAGCAGTATCAATTATAACTACAT
>CACHFI010000057.1 GCA_902579065.1 uncultured Bacteroidota bacterium | reverse complement strand
GAATTTAAAATAATATATTCACTGTTAATAAATTCAATTGGAATAAACTTTCTTCTTTCAGAAGATACAATAGGAATTACAATTTGTGTTTTAGACGCGGTATTTGTCATTACAAATTGATGAGATCTGTCTAAAGACGCTTTTGCGTTTTGAGCTCCATTCTTTCTAAATAAATAAACATTATTAATTCGCTCAGCAATAGGAGGGATTGACATTGCCAAATCAAGATTTTGATTCTCAATCCATAAACACCATCTTTCAATGTTATTTATTAGCTCATTAGAACCAGTAACTTTTCTAAAAAGCTGATTACTAATAGGGTATTTATCAGTTATCTGCTCTTTTTCTATGGAAGACATTCTCAAAAAACCATTTTCAAGTGGAATATTTCCTTGAACCATATTTGGGAGTAAACTTAAAGGGGAAGTTCTTTTATCAATAAAAATATCAGGCGAATCAAATAAATAAGCATTGATGTTTTTGACTTTCTTAAGATAACCATTATTGTGGATGTATTTTGAATCAGAGGATTTTTTTCTTAAGACTAAAATAGAACATGTGACTCCTGCATTAGATTTAGCATTATTTTTCCATTCAAAACTTTTTTCTGCATAACTAATTTCTACACCAAGTTTGTTTATGGTTGGCCAAAAATCATTTACCTGTGTTCCTTGATTTATAGAATTTGTTGTAACAAATCCTAACTTAATATTATTTTCTAAATATCTTGCTCCAAGATAAAACCAAACACCTATATAATCTATATTATTAAATTTTTTAAAACTGCTAAAAACTAATTTAGTATCTATTTTTTGATCAACAGTTTGTAATTTACCTCCGGAATAAGGAGGATTACCTAAAATATAAATCTCATCATTTTCATTTTTAGAACAAACCTCTTCCCAATTCAATCTACAGGCATTACCTTGTACAATATTACCCGCTTCTGTGAGTGGTAACATAGGGTTGGTTCTGCCAAACTCCTTGAAGAACTCTACATTCATCTGATGTTTAGTAAGCCATAAAGCAAGAATAGCAATTTCGTGGGCAAAATCATCCAACTCAATACCATAGAACTGATTTAACGAGATTGCAGAAAGTGCCAAAGAGCCCATTTCTTTAAAGATTTCCATTTCTAACCTTCGTAGTTCTTTGTAGGCTATGATTAAAAAGTTTCCACTACCACAAGCAGGGTCAAATATTTTAATGTTTTTAAGTCGATATAGGAGTTGTTTGAGCTTTTTGTTATTGCCCCGTGCATTTTCATAATCTTCTTTTAATTCATTTAAAAATAAAGGTTCAATGACCTTCATTATATTAGATACAGAGGTAAAGTGCTGTCCTAAAGAAGCTCTGTTATCAGCGTAGTTTACCGCTTGAAACATTGAACCAAAAATATCGGGGTTAATCTCTGCCCAACTTAAACTTCCACTTTCAATTATAGCCTTTCTTGATGAATATGAAAAATTTGGTGCACTAAGTTTTTCTCTAAACAATCCTCCATTAACATATGGGAAAGCGTTGAGGTATTCTGGCAAACCTACTCTTTGGTTTTCGGGCGTATTAAGGACCTCAAAGAGTTTATCTAAATATTCTTTTAAGTCACTACCATCTTGTTGCGTATGAGAAGCTATGGCATTTGAAAACTGATTATCCTCAAAGATATCTGAATCCTCCGCAAAGAAGCAAAACAATAAACGTGAAAGGAATATATTTAAACTCTTTTTGAATTCTGCAGAATCATCTTGATTATCTGATTTAATTTCGTCAAATAGCTTGGCCATCTTAACCGCTGCCTTTATATCTGCAGGATTCTCATTTTGAAGTTGTGCCTTTTCCATTCCGGCCCAAGGCAAAAAGAAATCATAGTTTTTTGGTAAGTCTTTTATGTGAATATCAAGAGTGACATTCATTTTAGTATCCTTAGCAAGTAGTGTTTTGTAGTCAGTAACTATTATAAACCTCTGATCATGCTTTAAATTTTTAGAAAGATTCGTAATACTTAGATGAAGATCTTCATTATATACTTCCTTAAAAAACAACTTCTTTTTTAAAGAAACCTCTCCATCAATCTTTGATAGGTTTGCCAATCCTTTTTTAAGTCTTGTAACTGTATTCTTTGGTAAATTATAAGCTAATAGTAAATCATAAATGAAAGTTTTCTCATTTAAATCTTTAATAATAATACTTAGTTGATTCTCAATTTGAGAAATATTCATTTTTTGTCCATAATCTTAGTAAACAAATATATGACAATCTATTCTTAGAATAAAAACCTCTTCAAAAAACACCTCCTCGCCCAATAATCCTAAACAAAACAAGGGAAAAGCACCTTCTAAACTATTGATAAACATTCACTTAATTAAATGTAATGGTTAATACACCACTTTTCATGCTTATAGCCCTAAATGAAAACAATGTTTTAAAGATATTGGGGTACTACAATTAGAAAATACTGATGGAGGGGTAGTCTAAATCTTAGGTGGTAATTCTATGGTAATCAGTGATGGCATTAATCGCTCACACTGTCAAAATTAGAGTAATAGGTATATTTAAATAAACTTTGAAAAATTTATTCTAAATTGGGTCTCCAGAAGGAATTAATACTTTTTTAGACTTTCTTTCAAAACAACAATAGCCATTTTCTATTGATAATTTTTCATTTAACACATAGTAACCTTTAAATCTGTATAATACATAGCCTAAATTTCCCTTTACTCTGGCAAAAACAATAACCCCCATGTTTTGGTGATGCTTTATATGATGGTCTAAAGAATTTACATTTTTTAATGTTGAGGTTTTTTTAGGTATCATTTTAATTAATAATTCATCAGGGCTTATAGAATTATCCCAATCTTTGTTTGAATACAACTTAGGAAACCATAAATACTTTTTATTATCCATAGTTTTAGCTCCTGCTCTTTGAAAGCCTAGGTATTTATTATCTTTATTTCTAAAATAATTTATACCATCTACAATATTTTTAAAAACAATATTATCATCAACATCAAAATATTTTTTATTTGAATAATCAAACTCTTTTGCAATATCCCATTTTAAAAAACTTCCATTATTGATAGCTTTTTCTTTAAGTAATTGAATGTATTGAACAATCTCATTTATTTCATTATCAATCTCACTTAATGTTATGTCATCGAAAACTTTTACTCTCTTTGGCATCCATCTCTTAGGGTGTTGCATTAATTCTTGAGTTGCTAAAAGATAATCTTTATCTCTTATATCATCCTCATGAATCATATTTTTGTGTTGCCCTTCATCAATTTCTATTGACAAATTAAACTGTGGAAAATACAAATCTGACAAGCCAAAATTTC
>CACHFI010000056.1 GCA_902579065.1 uncultured Bacteroidota bacterium | reverse complement strand
CTTGACGAATCCTTTTCAACAGGTGCAGCTACTGGACCAGCTTGGGAATGTTCTCCATTTGGTTGTGTTGAGGGAACACCAGGACTTGGTGATTACATGACTGAATCACAATGTGAGTCAGATCCAACAACTGGATGTTATGTAGGTCCAACATGGAACTGTGATCCAGTTCAAGGTTGTATTGACGTTGGAACTGCTGGTCTTGGAACTTATAATACAGAGCAAGAATGTATTGATGATGCATCAAATCCATGTGGATCTGTTGCAATAAATGAAAATGATGCAAATTCAATTTCATTATTTCCAAATCCTGCTCAAAATGTTCTAAACATTGATGGAAACTTTGAAAGCATAGAAATATATGATGTATTTGGTAAGCTTGTATTTGCTTCAGATAAAAAATCAGAAGTTAATATTTCAGGTTTAGCAAATGGTTCTTACTATGTTAACATCTTAACTAGTGATTCAGTAATTAAGAAAAAAGTTACTGTAGCTAGATAATCATTATAACACTGAACAATTAAAAAACCCTAGCAATGCTAGGGTTTTTTATTATTTAAGTTTTGTAAATTTGTTTAACTAATGCACAAAAAAATGAAAAAAGCACTAATTATATTTTTTACATTATTCTTTTCAATAAATACATATGGTCAGGAAAAATCATTACCAAATGTTGAAGTTAAAACTTTAAAAGGAAAAACATTTAACATTAAAAATTTAGATAATGATGGAAGTCCAATGGTCATGAGTTTTTGGGCTACTTGGTGTAAGCCTTGTAAAAAGGAATTAAATGCTATTGCTGAAGTTTATGATGATTGGCAAGATGAAACTGGTGTAAAATTAATTGCAATTTCAATTGACGATAGTAGATCAATGTCTAAAGTTGCTCCTTATGTTAATTCTTCTGATTGGGATTATGAAATTTATTTAGATCAAAATTCTGATTTAAAAAGAGCAATGGGTGTTTCAACTGTACCACATACTTTTTTAATTAATGGTGATGGAAAGATTGTTTGGAATCATAAAGGATATATTGATGGAGATGAAGAAAAATTATTTGAAGAAATACAAAATCTTGTTTCAAAATAATATGAAGAATAAAATTTTTATTTTTCTATTTACTTTTTTTGTACTTAATTCATACTCACAAAATTCTGGTCAAATAAATGGAGATTTTAGCCTTAATCTTCAAAGCTATGTTGAAGACGAGGCTATAAATGCTCAGGCAGCTGATGAAGTTGTTCTAAATAATGCTTTTTTAAATCTTCTTTACTCGAATAATAATTTAACAATTGGTTTAAGATATGAAAGTTATTTAAACGCCTTATTAGATTATGATAGTGAATTTAGAGGCAATGGAATACCGTACAGATTTGCAACATATACTATTGATGGTCTAGAAATAACCGCTGGAAATTTTTATGAACAGTTTGGAAGCGGTCTAATTTTTAGAAGTTATGAAGAGAAAGGACTAGGAATTGACAATGCTATGGATGGAATTAGGCTCAAATACAAGCTAGGCAAAGGAATTAATCTTAAAAGTTTTATTGGAAAGAGCAGAACATACTTTACTTATGCTGAAGGAATCTTTAGAGGGGCAGATATAGAACTAGACGTAAATGAAACCTTTAACATTGAAAACCAAACTAAATATATTTTAGGAGGTAGTTTTATAAGTAGGTATGAAGAAAGAACTAATCCAATCTTTGAAATTCCTCAAAATGTAGCAGCATATTCTGGAAGACTAAATATTTTAAGTGGTGGATGGAATTACTTTGGAGAATATGCTTACAAAATCAATGATCCTATTAATTCATTACAAGAAAGCGAAATGAATTATGCTAGTGGAAATGCCTTTACAAACAGTCTTACCTATTCTCAAAGAGGATTTGGTGTAACAGCTGAAATTCACAGAACTGATAATATGTTATTACTTTCTGAAAGAGACAGAACCGGTAAGGCATATATAATGAATTATATACCGACCCTTAGCAAACCGCATGCTTATACCCTTTTAGCTATTTATCCTTGTGCAACACAGGCAATGGGTGAATTAGGAATCCAATTGGACGTATTTTATAAGATCAAAAAAGGAACTCTTTTAGGTGGAAAATATGGAACAAAACTAAATTTTAATTTCTCAAGAATTAATGGTCTTGAGGGAGGTAACTCAATGTTAAATGATAATGTAGACTTTACTCCTAAATTATTTGATTTTTCAGAAGAACTATATTATTCAGACATAAATTTAGAAATAAATAAAAAAGTGAATAAGCAATTAAGTTATAATGCTGTATTTGCCAATCAGACCTACAATAAAGATTTCCTTGAAGGAAAAACTCCAGGAGAATATGGAACAATAAATTCTACTATTGCTGTAATAGATTTAAGCTACAAGATTAAAAAAGGACATACTATTAGATTTGAAACTCAAGCGCTATTTGCTAAGCAATTAGAAAGTGCTTCACAAGAAGAAGAAGGTGATTGGCTCATGGGACTTGTTGAATATACAATCTCACCAAATTGGTTTTTTGCTTTTCAGGACATGTACAACTATGGAAATGAAAATAAAGATAAAAGATTACATTATTCTAACATTAATATAGGTTATCTAAAAGGATCCACAAGATTTGAGATTGGCTATGGGAAAAAGAGAGAGGGAATTTTTTGTGTTGGAGGCGTGTGCAAGTTAGTTCCATCTTCAAACGGTCTTAATTTAAGTATAACATCAAGTTTTTAAATTATGAAAAGAATCATTTCATTATTTCTATCAATTCTTTTATTTCACTCATGTGAAGTTATAGAAGGGCCATACATGAGTGGAGATGTAAACCCAATTGATACATCAAATAATTATGTAAAAAAGGTATTAATAGAGGATTATACTGGTCATTTATGCAGTTTTTGTCCAGATGCCGCAAGAGAACTAGACGTTATTCTTGATGTATATCCTAATGCAGTAGGGCTAGCTATTCATGGAGTAAATAATTTTACGCGACCATATGTTGTAGATTCTGTTTTTAATTCTGATGAAAAATACTTGTATGATTTTAGAACAAGTTGGGGAAAAGATTTGGATGATTTTTTTGAAGTGAGTGCAAATGGACTTCCAAAGGGTACAGTGAATAGAATTGACTATAGCTCTAATGGAAATCATAGAAAAGATTTTGCACAATGGTCTTCATTAGTTGCTGATGAGCTAGAAAAAGAGATTAAGTTCGGTATAAATATAGACATTACCCAAACTCCCTTGATGCTATCGGATCAGTTTGATATAATTATTAATTCAGAAGCACTTTCTTCACTTAATGGAAACTACAAAGTAATAGTTTGTATTGCTGAGAATAATATAACAACATGGCAAAAAGATGGAACTATAGATGACCCTAACTATAAGCACAAACATGTTCTAAGATCATTCTTAACTCCTACTTGGGGAGATAATTTAGCTGGTCCCGAGATTAATAACGGAGATGTTTTTTCAAATGCATACACTTGTATAATTAGTGATCTAGAAAATGATAATATTAATTATTCAACTACTCTTCCTTTGGGAGTTGGTAATACTGGACAATGGAATACAGAAAACCTAAGTATCATAGCATATATTTATGATATCTCAAGCTATGAAATAATACAGGTTGAAGAAAAATCCTTTATTTCAAATTAATTCTATGAAAAGAATTTTTTGTTTAATTCTTCTTTTATCAATTAATATAATTTCTTACAGTCAAGTTCAAGTTAATGATGTTAATGATGCACGAGCATTTTTACAAGAATACCTTAGTCCT
>CACHFI010000055.1 GCA_902579065.1 uncultured Bacteroidota bacterium | reverse complement strand
TGTTGTAACAACATTTCCATTTACTGCATTATAAAGAGTGTAAGTATATGGTCCACCGCTTTGACCTGTTCCACTTGTATCAATATTTGCTTCAAGTGTTCCAACACCATTATTACAAAAGATTGTATCCTTAATAGAAAGAGTTACAGAACATGGATAGTAAGTTATCTCAAAACACTCATAATAGCTACATCCATTTGCATCTAATATTGTTACACAATAAGTATCAGCAGGTAAGTTAAATCTTGTAAAAATCCCATTGAAATTAGTACTTGTATCAGTTACTCCTGTTGATGAAACTTCCCAAACATAAGTAAATGGAGCAAGACCAGAATCAACAGATAAAAATACTGATCCGTCAGTAGCACCAGGACCAGTTAATTGCCCAACATTGGCAGATACAATTACAGGGTTGAGGTTATAAGTTATAAAATCTGTAATTAAACAACCTGTATTTGTTTCTAAAATTGTTACACTATAATTTCCACTTCCCACATTAGTATTAAAAGTGATACTATCGTTTGTAGTGTTTTTTGTTTCAATTAAATTAGGTCCATTATATAGAGAAAATTCATAACTGAATGGTCCAGGACCAACCATATTAATTTCAGCAGAAACTGGAACAACTGAATCACAAGGATCATATGAATTTGATGTTATCTGACCATTACATACATCCTGAATTAATACAGAATCTTCAGCAAAACAACCATCGGATGAAGTAACAGTAAAATAATACATTCCAGTACTTAAGCCCGAAAGTGTCGGGTTTGCAGGCCATCCATTTTGAATAAGACAATTAGGATTACCTGGAGAAATTAAACACAATGAATAAAGACCATCTCCCCCAGTAGCATTGACAGTAATTGTTCCAAGTGGAAAAGAATTTAAAATATTTGTTGAAGTAACATTTAAATCTAATGTATCTGTTGATACTGTAAAAGTTGTATCTCCAACAGCACCATTGTCATAATTTAAAGATGTAATTCTCCAATTTCCTATGGGTTGAGTAGGTAATGCTACAGGAACAGTATTATTTAAAACAGTTGTTGAATAAACTAAAATATTTGTGTTTGCATTGTATAAATTTATCTCTGTTCCTAAAACTTGATTTATATAAGAACAAGTATTTCCAGAAAAAGGATACTGACACAATTCAAGTACAGTTAGATTTACAGAATCAGCACTATTACACAATATTAGAGATCCATTATCAGAACCTAGCACAAAATCTGTTCCAGGAGCAGTGATTGTAACTGTATCTTTAGCTGAGAAGAAAATATCAGGATTGATAACTTCAACGGCATATGTTCCAGATGCAGCATTTAGTATATCAAATGTATCAAGTGTATTAGTTGTTGTTTGAACTGAATTTCCTGTATTTACATCTGTCCAAAACCAGGTAAAAGATCCTCCTAAACTAGGAACACTTCCTATTGCCTGACCATCGGCTGGATTTGTTCCCAAAGCATTCCTTGGAGAACTTGCTGGAGTTGTTGTAAATGTTACTTGTGCAAGTACATTTGTACTAACAAATATTCCAATTAAGAAGATCAAAAACTTCTTTGCAAAGAAGTTTCCACTTGATAATTTACTTACAGTATTTTTTCTTTTTAATTTATTCATTTTCAAATTTATTAGATTCTTAAAATTCTAATTTCACAAATATAATTTTTAATTTATAGTGACAATTTTATCAAATATTATATCTATTTTATAATTAATTTAACAAAGGTATTTTTATTATCCGTTTCAATTTTCAAGAAGTAAACACCACTTGCTTTATCCTTATTTGTAATTACAAATATATTTTGATTTGTAATTTCATGTTGCTCAATAAGCTTTCCATAGATATCTACAATACTTATTGTAGCTCTATCTACTGTATAACCAAACTCTATAGTAGCTTCATCTCTAAATGGATTTGGATAAACTCGTAATCCAACTCCTTCTCCATCTTCTACTCCAGCAACATTATACGTTATACTATTAGAAGTAGTAACACAGTTATTTCCATCTGTAACTTCTAAGTAATATGTTCCATTACTTGATACCACATAAGTAGTTCCTGATCCTACATTAGTATTTGACTCATACCATTCATAAGTATATGATGGAACTCCTCCTGCTATTGATGATAACTCTAATACAAAAGGACTAGACTCTACTATACTAGCTTGTAATTCATCTGGCTGATTAATAGTAAAAGTACGTGATGCTGTACACAATACAGAATCAGTAACGGTTAAAGTATATGATCCTGCTCCTACATTATTGATATCCTGTGCAGTTACATTATTACTCCATAAGTAAGTATAACCACTAACAGATGGTGTACCACCTATAACATTAGCATCAACAGCACCATCATTATCTCCATAGCATTGTAAATGAGTAATTGCTCCTAATATCTGTATTGGATCTGGTTCTGTAAGTATCATAGTATCTGTTGCTACACATCCTTGATAATTAGCTTCTACAACATAAGAACCTGCAGATAAATTCATAATTTGCATCATATTACCAAGACTAGTACTTGGATCATTAGCTTCATACCAATTGTAACTATACGAAGTATCATAAGTTGACCAATCTAGAGCAACACCTCCTGTAGAATCTCCATGACAGAAGATAAAGAAGCATGAAAGAGGATCAATAGCAACTTCAATAGTATCTAATGCATCAATAATTTGCTGATCATTACCACCAACAAGAAGTTCTGAAGCGCAACCATTAGCATCACTTAAGCTAATCGTGTAGTCTCCTGCACATACTCCTGCAAAAAGACTATCTCCCGATAATAAATTCATTATAGTAGCTCCTGTATTATTATCCTGAGCATGTCCTGAGTAAGGAGCTGTTCCTCCTGTTAAGCTAATTTCTACTGTACCATCACAAGCCCCTAAACAAGTTGCATCTGTTGAGGATAAACTAGTAAATATAAGAGCAGCTGGTTCAGTAAGATTAATACTTGTGTTAACAGTACAATTATTAGTATCAGAAACAGTCACCGAATATGTCTCTGCATATAAAGAGTTAATAAGATTACTAGTGCTGTAAAAACCATTAGGTCCAAACCACTGGTAACTATATGGTGCATGAGCTCCTACGGCAATAACTTCAACTGAACCATCATTATTACCAAAACAACTTACATCAGTTCCACCAATATAATTTGTTAATGAAGTAATAGATGCAGACATAGTGTTAGTTGTGCTATCTATATCCTCTGTATCACTAGCTGTACAACCTCTAGCATCAGTTACTGTAACTGTATAAATACCTGCCAGAAGATGTGTTGCTGTAGCTGTTTGTTGTGGAGCTACAGAGTTATCATCCCATAGATAAGTATAGCCTGGAGTTCCTCCAGAAGCTATAGAAGTTAAACTAGCCGAGTTAACACCAATACAATAAGGCCAAACAGTTAAAGAAGTGTCTATATCTATCTCCAATACATCAGGCTCATACATATAAACTGTATCATTAGCTGTACAACCTCTATTATCAACTACAGTAACAATATGTGTTCCTGGAGTAATTGTATTTATCGTATCTCCTACTTGATTATTAGAAGACCAAATAAATGTATATGGAATATTACCTCCTTGTGCTGTAGCATATGCTAAACCATCATCAGCACCATAACATGATATCCAAGCAAGTGCTGTAGCTTGCATAGTTAAAGGATCAGGCTCAGAGACATAAATACTATCTAGCACCTCACAACCTAATGCATCCTGAGTAGTTACATAATAACTTCCTTCAGCTAAACCAGATACTGTATCAGGATTATTAGTATGACCAACAGGATCAATACTCCAAAAGAAAGTATGTGATCCAACACCTCCAAATGAACTCACAGA
>CACHFI010000054.1 GCA_902579065.1 uncultured Bacteroidota bacterium | reverse complement strand
TGTTATATGCAGTAGAACCTACAAGAGTTGTATCTTCCCAATGATATAAAAGATTTGTGTTTAATTGAGCATCAACTTTTAGAGTTGTAGAAAGAATAAAAATAAAGCTTAGAATATATTTATACATTTTTTAAATTTTTCTTATGAGTTCTGAAATTAATTTTGCTAAAATAGGCTTTGCTTTATTAGCTACATTTTGAACATCTTCATGTGTTACCACTTTAATTTTACCAGGAACTCCCAAATCAGTTATTACTGATATTCCAAAACATTCTAAATTCATATGCCTTGCAGCAATAACTTCGGGAACAGTAGACATTCCAACTGTATCACCTCCAATTATTCTAAAGTAGTTATATTCAGCTGGAGTTTCAAGAGTAGGACCTGTAACACCTACATACGTTCCTTGTTTTAAGTTAATATTATTTTCTTTAGCTATTTCCTCAATGATAGAAATCATTTTTTTACAATAGGGCTGACTCATATCAGGAAATCTTGTGCCCAATTCATTATGATTTGGTCCAACTAAAGGGTTAGGAATTAAATTGATATGGTCATTAATGATCATCATGTCACCTATTTCAAATTCAGGATTAACTCCTCCACTTGCATTAGAAATTATCAATTTTTTAATTCCAAGATATTTCATAACTCTTACTGGAAAAACAACTTTTTGAATATCTGCTTCTTCGTAATAATGGAATCTTCCTTGCATTACAACAACTTGAACATTATTAACATAGCCAAAAATTAATTTTCCACTATGACCCTCAACAGTAGAAACAGGAAAATCAGGTATGTCGTCATATGATATTGAAAATTTAATATCAATTTCATCTACAAAACTACCTAGCCCAGAACCTAATATGATTCCAATTTTTGGTTTAAAATCAGTTTTATTTTTTAGAAATTCTGCTGTGTTTTTAATTTGTGCTAACATAATTTAATAGTTTTTCATCAAATTTTTCATTTATTACTATATCAATTGGTATGTAAAAAATTTCAATATCTTTTAGTATACCCTTGAATTGAAGCAATTTAACACTATCTTTTTCGGTTGTCAAGATAAGTGTTTTTAATTTTTTAATAGATTTAAAATAAGATAAGATATTCATAACATCATTTTTTGTATAGTTATGATGATCTTTAAATTTAAAATGCTTGTCAAGGTTTGATTTTTTATTTAAATAATTTTCTAAGTTAGATGAATCAGCAATTCCAGTTATAAGAATTATGTTTTTGTCATCCAATTTATTTAAAATTTCATTACTAAATAGATGAATTGGTTTGTTGTAAATTACTGAAGAGAAAAATGAATTTTTTTTGTATAATAATGAGAGTTTTGTTCTTATATTATCAAAATACGCTTCATCTTTTTCAATATTATTTGAAAATATAATGCAGTCGGCTCTTTTGCATTGTTTTTTGTTTTCTCTCAATCCTCCTAGAGGAAAGAGATAATCATCGAAAAAAAGGTTTTTTTGAAGGAGTTAATAAAATATTTAATCCGGCTTTTATCCATCTATGTTGGTATCCATCATCTAATATTATTACATCTATATTTTTTTTGTTTTTAATTACTTTATTTATTGCTTTTTTTCTGTTACCACTTACAATAACTAGAGCTTCAGGATTTTTTTTCTTTAGCATTAATGGCTCATCACCGACATCTATAACATCACTGTTTTTTTCAACAACTAGTAAATTATTATTTTTTCTTTTATAACCTCTACTAATAATTGCTACATCATACATTTGATTTAGTTTCTTAGCAATGTAGTTGACATGTGGTGTTTTTCCGCTTCCTCCTAGACTTAGATTGCCAACACAGATAATTGGAATATTAAACTTAGTGGATTTTAGAATTTGATAATCAAATAGTAAATTTCTAATTGAAGTTATAAAATCAAAAATCCATGAAAGGGGAGCTAGTAGCAATTTCATTCTACAAAGATAGAATTTTAGAAGTTAAAGTATTTTTAAGTTTATTATTTTTGAATAATGAAAATAAAAGAAATAACTAATTTTTTAGAAGAAGTAGCTCCTTTACATTATCAAGAAAATTACGATAATTCAGGTTTGATAATCGGTAATCATGAAAATGAAGTTAATGGAGCATTAATAACTTTAGATTGTACCGAAGAAGTAATTGATGAAGCAATTTCAAATAATTTGAATTTTATTATTGCTCACCATCCAATAATTTTTGGATCTATTGATAAAATTAATGGAAATAATCATGTTGAAAGAGTTATTATAAAGGCAATTAAAAATGATATATCAATCTATGCTATACATACAAATCTAGATAATGTTTATAATGGTGTAAATAGTAAAATTGCTGAAATTCTTAGTTTAAAAAATTGTCAAATTTTAAAGCCTAAGAGTAAATTAATAAAACAATTAGTAGTTTACTGTCCTTCTTCGCACGCATCTTTTTTAATGACATCTTTGTTGGATAAAGGAGCAGGACAGTTTAGAAAATATGATAATTGTAGTTTCTCAGTTTTAGGTGAAGGAACATTTAGACCAAAAGAAGGAAGTAATCCTTTTTTAGGAAATGTAAATGATACAGAAAAAGTAACTGAGAAAAGATTGGAGTTTTTTTATAATCTTGAAGATGAAAATAAAATACTAGATTCTATGTTTGAAAATCATCCTTATGAACAAGTAGCTTATCAAACCTATACATTAGATAATATTAGTGCTGATATAGGCTCAGGAATGATTGGGGAGTTAGAGTCTGAAATTGAAACTAATGATTTTCTTAATATAATTAAGAATAAAATGCAGGCTGATTGTATTAGACACACTAATTTAGTAAATAAGAAAATTAAAAAAGTCGCAGTATGCGGCGGGAGTGGTAGTTTTTTGCTTCCTGATGCTAAAATGAAAAATGCAGATATTTTCATTTCAAGTGATTTTAAATATCATGAGTTTTTTGATGCCGATGGAGATATTATAATTGCTGATATTGGTCATTTTGAAAGTGAACAGTATACAAAGGAGCTAATTTATGATATGCTTAGAGAAAAATTTACTAAGTTTGCCGTCCAATTGTCTAATGTGAATACAAATCCAATAAATTACTTATAAATATGGCAAAGAAAAAAGCTACGACAGTTTCTGTTAAAGATCGCTTAAGAGCATTATATCAACTTCAAATGATTGATTCAGAAATAGATAAGATTAGAATTGTTAGGGGAGAATTACCTTTAGAAATTGAAGATTTAGAAGATTTAATAGCTGGTTTACAAACAAGATTAGAAAAATTAAATTCTGAACTTGACGCAATTAATCATGAAATTCTTACAAAGAAAAATGCAAATTTAGATGCTGAAGCCTTAATTAAGAGGTACGAAAAACAATTAAAAAATATTAAGAATAATAGAGAGTTTTCGTCATTAACAAAAGAACTAGAATATAAAGGATTAGAAGTTCAATTGAATGATAAACATATATCTGAGTTTCAAGCAAAAGTTTTACATAAAGAAGAGGTTATTAATGAGTTAAAAAGCCAAATTAAAGACAGAGAAGAGGAGCTCAATTTAAAGAGTAAAGAGCTTTCTGAAATTATTAAAGAAACAGAAAAGGAAGAGAAGGCTTTAATGAAAAAATCTGAAAAGGCAAAAGAAATAATTGAGGAAAGATTACTTGCTTCATACAATCGAATAAGAAGTAAGGTAAAAAATGGTATTGCCGTAGTATCTATTGAAAGAGAGGCGTGTGAAGGATACAAAATACCTCCTCAAAGACAAATAGACGTTAGAACGCATAAAAAAATAGTAGTCTGTGAACATAGCGGAAAAATTTTGGTAGATGCCTCTACACTTTTTGATTAATCTTTAATTTATAATATTTAAAAAGGGATTTCATATTTTTGAGATCCCTTTTTTATTTTATGAGATACTATTTTTTTATTATAATTTTTTTTCTGGGTTCAAATCCTGTTTTTTCAAACTATGATATGAACTCTAATATGAAACTTGCATATTCAAAGATTTTAAATTTAAATTTTACTGATGCTAGTAAAATTATTTCAATAG
>CACHFI010000053.1 GCA_902579065.1 uncultured Bacteroidota bacterium | reverse complement strand
AAAAGGTTTAGACGCTCCAGTTGTCTACGATATTTTCTTCTGCATTAGCAACCATTTTTGTTGTTTCAAATAATGGTATGAAGTGATTATCATCTCTGTTTAAAAATATGTATGGGGCCATAATAAATAGGAGCCAAATATCTTTACTCACTTTATTTTCAATGATTTCCTTAGTAATATCATTAATTTTTGTTTCGAGTAGACCACTAACAAATTTCTCATGTTCTGGAACATTACTTTTAACAGCCCATATATACCCGATTCTCTCTAAAGAGGGAAACATTATGTTAAGATAAAATTCATAAAGTCCAAATTTTGTAAACCCAAGATAGATAGTCCTATCAAAAAGATCCCTATCATAATTAAGAGCGGCTCGTAATATTCTTGCAATAAAAATTTGATGATTAGCATTATTCTTATCATTAAATTTATCATCAACTAACTTTTGAATGTCTTGATGAGATTTTTTAGAAATATTGGAAATTTTTATCTTTTCACTTAAAAGTGCTTTAGTGTTTATAGCACAAATTAAATCATCTTTTGTGTAAAGTCTAATATTAGTTTTTGTACGTTCAGCAACTAAAAAATTATATCTTTCCTCCCAAGATCTAAGCGTAATTTTATTTGTATCGCTAATTTTTGATAGTTGAGATATGTTATAATTCATGCTTTTTTTTTCAAATATCTTAAAAAAATATAACATTTTACATAAAAGATTAAAATTTTTTAAAAAATTTGATATTTTTGTATAGCTATAAATACAGAAAACTATACAAAATTGTCAGTAAAAATATCCAAATACAAAAGTAATATATATGCTTTAAAAGTAAAGCAGAATATTGACAGACCAATTGAAGATATATGGAATTTTTTTGCTACTCCTAAAAATCTTAATGAACTTACTCCTAAGGATATGAAATTTGAAATTTTATCAGGTAAATCTGACAGATTCTTTGAGGGAAAAATTATAAGCTATACAGTAAATCCATTTAAGTTCTTCAATATAAAATGGGTGACTGAAATAACCCATATCACAAAAAATAAACTATTTATTGATGAGCAAAGGTTTGGCCCATATAATATGTGGCATCACGAACATCACTTCTTCAAAAACAAAGATGGATCGACTACAATATATGACAAAGTAATTTATAAAATTCCTTTTGGTTTAATTGGCAAAATTGCTCACAAACTTTTCATTAAAAAAAGATTAACTGAAATTTTTAATTATAGAAAAGCAAGAATTAATCAATTATTTGCAGATTACGTATAATGAAAATAAAAATTAGTATGATTATTACCCTACTACTTATATTGAGTAACTATTTATTTGGGCAAAATAGTAGTGAAAAACACTATGAAACCATTAAAAAAATTGATAATATTGAAATTAGAGAATATTATGAGTCTATGAATATAAGCTATCATGATTCGTTTTCGGATAGTTACTTTCAATATCTTGCAAATTATATTTTTGGAGGCAATTATAACAATGAAAAAATCAGCATGACATCGCCTGTAACTATGAGACAATACGGTGATCAAGAAATGATTTTTAGATTGCCAAAAAAATTCTTAAAAGAAAAAGCTCCGCAACCCCAAAACAATAAAATTAAAATTTTTAAAATTGATCCTAAAATAAAAGCTGCAATCAAATATTCTGGATATACAAACTCAAATATTGAAAGAAAAAAAACAGAAGAATTATTAAATATTTTAAAAGAAAATAACATTCGTCATCTAAATGATATAGAGGTGGATGTTTTTAATTCACCTTTTCAATTTATAAATAGAAGAAATGAAATTACTGTTACCCTTTCTTCTGATTTTTAACATGTCTATAAATGATTTAAATCAAACAACTACTAGAAGCATTGTTCTAGGTGGTGGTTGTTTTTGGTGTGTAGAAGCAGTATTTGAAGGAGTAGTTGGAGTTGAAATTGTTGAAAGTGGATATTCAGGAGGAGTAATCAAAAATCCTTCATATAAAGAAGTATCAAGATCCTTAACACAACATGCCGAAGTATGCAAAATAACTTATAACAACAAATTAATCTCACTTGAAAACATTTTAGAAATTTTCTATCTATCCCATGATCCAACTACATTAAACCGTCAAGGAAATGATATCGGCAAACATTACAGGTCAATAATTTTATATGATAATCTTAAAGAAAAAGAAACAATTGAAAATTTCACCAAAAAAATGAATGAAGAGATTTTTGATAACAAAATAGTTACTGAAATTAAAAAATTCACGACTTTTTATAAAGCAGAAGAATACCATCAAGACTATTTCAAAAACAATCAATCCCAACCTTATTGTAAATTTGTGATATCACCCAAAGTTTCAAAAGCTAGAAAAGAATTGTCAAAATATTATTAAAATGCCAGAGGGCCCGGAAGTAAAAATAGTTGTTGATTATCTTAACAAATCCCTAAAAAACAAAAAGATCTCTTCTTTTTCACATTGCTCAAAACCTTATAAAATTAAATATGGTGAAGTAATTAAATCATTGAAAGAATATGTTCCATTAGATTTTACAGGATTTTTCTGTATTGGTAAAACAAGTTTTCTAAAAATAGATAAAAGAAAATACTTTTCATTTCATTTAGGAATGACAGGAAAATGGTCTGAAAAAAAGGAAAAACACACTCATTTCAAAATAGAAACCAGTGATAATACCAAAATCTATTTCACTGATCCAAGAAGATTTGGAAATATAAAAATCATCTCTAAGGATCAGTTAGACAAAGATTATTACAAAGAGGGAGATTTCTTAAATTTCAATACTCCAACAAAAAAATACGCTGAGTATTTAGTTAATAATTTAAAATCTGAACAAGAAGTTTGTAAGATTTTATTAAATCAAAAATATTTTTCTGGCGTTGGAAATTATTTGAAATCTGAAATCTTATATAAGGCAAGAATTCATCCTCAAAAAAAATGGAATCAATTAACCAACAAAGAAATTTTTAATTTATGTAATTATACTAAATCAACAATTATTGAATCATACAATTGTGGTGGAGCTGAGTTAAGAGATTTTAAAAATCCAAAAAAAGATTCAAAATTGAAACTATTGGCATACGGAAAAGAAAAAGATGAAAAAGGAAGAAAAATTATTAACGAAATAACTAAAGATCAAAGGAGGACGTTTTGGTGTCCTGCTATCCAAAAAATCTAAAAACTTAATAAGACAACAACAGAAAGGACTAACATTCCAATTGCAGGTAGAGATTTATTAAATGGATCTTTTACTCTCAAATGCATAATAATTGAACCTACCATAATAAAAGATAAAAAAACTAATCCCATAGAAACAAGTTGGTCATATTTAGAGCCAAAAAAAAGACTGTATAAAATAAATAAAGAAAGTAATACTTTATAGAGCCCAATAGAATACATAAATGTCATAGGTAAACCATAATTTTTGAATTCCTCAATCATATTATTAGCTCCTCCTCCTCTGTATGGAGTCTCTTTATCAAAGCGAACAATCCAAACATTTAGTAAACCAAACGCAATAATTATCTTTAAAATTATAATCATTGAAAAAATTTTGCTTTAAATAAACTAATTTTTGAAAAACTTTTGACTAAAAAGCATATCATTAAATTCTATTTGAATAAAATAAATACCACTCCTTAGTGCATTAACATTTAAAATCTTATTATTAAAACTATAGTCATTCACTTCTTTTCCTAATGCATCAATAATTTTAATATTATCAAAGAGTATCTCACTATTTAAATAAACAATATCATTTGATGGATTTGGATAAATATTAAATAAAATATCTCTTAAATTATTTTCAATATTATTTGTTGCACAAAATGGATATGGACAAGAAGATGTTTGTGTTGTTAATGATCCTATTGTACATTCAACCCCACCAAATGTCCAAGCAGAAATATTAAATAATGAACTAAATGATCCTGTTTGGTATGCCCAAGAATCGAGATATTCCCAAGGAGTTCCGGTTCCATCAACACTTATATCTCCAAATGTTTGAACCACAACACTATCTTTATATAATTCAATTGCATCATTACCATTTTGATCAATTGCATTTGATGCAATAATAATTACATCAAACATTTGATAACAAACTCCAAGATAAGACGACAAAGCTGATGAATCTCTAGCTAACAAAATATGATCACCATCATCAACTGAAATGGTAGGAAATGTATATTCTTGCCCATCTCCTCCGTTTCCATTATTTGCAACTCCAATTCCATATTGACTTAAATCATTAATGCTTGTTCCAGCAAATAGATGAATTGCTTTACCTGTGTATCCACCTGAAGTTAAATCAAAATCTATAATACCTTGTAAACGTAAAGCTGATTGACTGTAACAATAAAATGTTACAGTCATCAGAATTGGAATCAGAAATATCTTTTTCATTATTTAAAACTTTATTGAAGAATTATCTTCTTATTAATAATTCCGTTAGTATCGTTTATTTCTAAGAAGTATACTCCTTTTGAATGATCTCCAAGATTAATC
>CACHFI010000051.1 GCA_902579065.1 uncultured Bacteroidota bacterium | reverse complement strand
TATATTCAAAACAAATTTCCAACAACAATAATTAGAAGTAAAGGGATGTTTTGGTTATCATCCAGACCGGAGCAAGCAATATCATGGAGTCAAGCAGGAGGTTCACTAAACGCAGATAGTGTAGGTGTATGGTGGAGTAGTATGCCTTTTGATGAAAGAATTAAGTATTTATCTTTTGTCGAAAATCAAAAATTAATTGAAAAAGATTGGGATAAGGAATTTGGTGATAGAAAAAATGAATTGGTTTTCATAGGTCAAGATATGGATGAAAAACTAATTAGAGCCCAATTAGATTTTTGTTTGTCTACTAATAATGAAATCAACACCAAGAAATGGAAAGAAGGATTCGAAGATCCATGGCCGGTTCAAAGAATTAATCCTATTAATAACTAAAAGTCCCGTCCAGAACGCAACAGTAAAAGTTAAACTCATATAATTCAATAGATTATGAGTTTTTTTTAGTTAGGGTAGGACATATAGCAGTACACTTTTGAGTGTTTTTAATTGGCAATAATTGAATACATTTCTCCAATTGAAGTTGAATTTGCACATATCACCCCCGTACTTGACAATCCAATAGAATAATTTCTTGTTTCATGCAAATTATTATTGTGATATACTTTAGTAGTAATATCAATACAGCTTGTCATATTAAATGAACTTGGTGCAATGCCTAGCATGTAGTAAAACGATGTGTTCTCTATAACACTTGCTTGATATAAATTTGTTGTATGAATATAATTATTACCTGTACAAACAATAGTTTCGGAACCACCTGTTCCTGAAATTGTAAATGAAGTATTTTGACAATTGGTAATTTCAATTTCTGTGTAAACAGATTGTAATCTCATTTTATCAACTTCTTCTTCAGCACATGAAAATAAAATTAGTGGGATTAGATAAAATATTTTTTTCATGTTCAAATATATTTAAAAAAATTACAATTATTTTAACGCAACTGAGTTGCGTTTTATATTGTTTTTGTTTTTATTTGTTGTTATGATTAAATTACAAAATATTACTAAGTCTTTTAAAGATAAAAAAGCCCTTGA
Source organism: uncultured Bacteroidota bacterium (assembly GCA_902579065.1). Taxonomy (GTDB): domain Bacteria; phylum Bacteroidota; class Bacteroidia; order Flavobacteriales; family BACL11. Next base: position 3,689 of record CACHFI010000051.1, on the reverse strand, counting down.
CAACTTATCATTAAGCGTTAATTCTGGAGAAATATATGGTCTTTTAGGAGCTAATGGAGCTGGAAAATCTACAACTCTCAATTTACTTATAGGTTTTTTGGAAGCAGATAGTGGGGTAATTAAAATATGGAATAGGAACTAGTTCTACAGTACAAACAAGCGAAGACCTTTTAACGTTTCAATCAGCTGAAATTAAATCTCCATTAACAGATTTATCTATTACTATTGGATATGCATTATATCTAAATAGTGCTATGTCTTTTAACCCAAACATTAGTTATGAAATTAAAACCAAAGAAAACACAATGATTGATGGATTTGGAAATATTTTTGATATAACGGAAACTTGGGGAGGACTTGCGTTTAATTTTAATTTTGCCTTTCATTTAGACAGAATATATCATCACTACTACTAATTAAACACTTTGTGTTTTATTTTTAAAAAAAAACCTCTAAAAAAATAGAGGTCTTTTTTTATTAATATAATATTTAAATTAAGCAACAGGCATAAATAGCAAGAGCCATATAATAAGCCAAATACCAAAACCGTACCAAGCATTTCTTCTAAAATCAGGATTATCACTAAAAATATAAGCTAATCCTACTCCAATAAGGCCAAGTAATAATCCTAAAAGTAAACCTCCAAAATGCAATTCTGCTGGAGGTGCAATAGGACTATTAATATCATCATTAGAAATTGAAAGTTCTGTTTTTACTCCATTATCACTAACTGGAAATGAAGCATAAACTACTGTACTTAGAGTAAAGCAACCAATAATTATTAATATAAATTTTTTCATAATATTTGTGTTTAATTAATTTATCAAAGTTTAATATTAAAAAAAAAAATTTGTTTAAATATATTTAATTATGAAAAATTTTTTTTTTAAAATCCCGTGTAAATATATTGCATAAAAAAAAGACTTAATTTTCAAGTAATATTTTTTTAAATTTCTTTGTAACACTATCGTATTCTTCTTGTGTAATTACATTTAATTTAAGTAACTCATTATATTCTTTGATCTTTTCAATAGCCATCTCTTTTGTCATAAATTTACTACCATCAGTGTTAATTATTTGATATGTCCTTGAAACTTTTGGAAAAACCCCAACTGACATTTTTCTTTGTGTTTCTGAGATAAATTTGTATTCTAAGTTATTTCTTTTAGCATGTTCCGACATTGTCTTATCTGCTCTTTTTTTTAGCTTCTTCAATGACACAAAACCAGTACCACCAACTTCTACAACAGTAATTGTTCCGTCTTTATTATTATAAACTCCTTGTTGCATTTGACTATGGAAACTTCCACTGTAACTTTTGTTAACATTTAAGTCAATCTTTTGATGACTGTCTTGAGCAGAAAGACTGATGAAAAAAGTCATCGTAAATAAAAATATAATTGTTCTTAACATCTTTTTTTTTAAAATTAATAAAATATATCAAAAATGGGATATAATATTTTCAAAATAAGTGAATATTTCCTTAAAGCTAAGAAAAAAAATTTAACAGCACTAAATTCTTAGAATTGAACAAGTGTTAAACAGACTGTTGAACTTAAATAAAAAACCTTATATTCTATTGAATTACAAAGGTTTATCTTTTATTTGTACGGTAAGGACTAGACTTAATTTATATAAATTAAGGCTAATCTATTGATGAAATACCAGCTGAAATATCTCCAAAGAATTGATAAAAATTGATTTTTCCGTCATTATCAAAGTCAAAGGACATATATAATGGCAAAGTAATAGATTTTCCATTTTCAGTATTATTAACAGTCCAATCAAAATAAAATCTAACAGAACCATCCAATTGTTTAGTTTCTGGATTAACACCGGGCAAAAAATTTATTGAATCAGAAATAGCAAAATCATATTTTTCCCACATCTTCTTATGTAAAGAAATTCTATCATCAACATTTGTTGGCCCTTCTGAATTAAAATAAGTTCCTCTTACTTTACAAGTATCATTAAAATATTTTTTGTAGACAATTTTTTCACTTACAAAATCATTAAGATAAGATTGAACAGTATTACAATTATTTATAAATTTTTGTTCAACATCTTTACTTATATTATTTGTTTCATTTTGAGTTGTACATGAAAATAAAAAAGCTGCTACAATTACTAAAATTGAATATTTCATTTTTTTAATTTAAAATTTATCAAATCTATTAAAAAGTTTTAATACTTGCTATACTAAGAGTTGTATTATGGAAAGGACTTTAATTTAATATAAGTTTCTTTACCAGAGACTTGTTTTTTGTATTCACTTTTAGCAAATAACTACCAGCTTTAAAAGAAGATAAATCAAGTTCAATCTTTGAATTGACAGAGGAATCAATAAGATCAAAGGGAATATTATTTACTTTTTGTCCATTAATATCAAATAAACTAACTTTTTCTATTTGATTAACATCTATTCTTAATTCTAAAAAAATTGTGCCGCTAGAGGGATTTGGATAAAATAAATGTATAATTTCATCTTCGAATTGATTGTTCTGAAGAAAAAGTATAGTTATTTGAAGATAAAAAGCAATTTGAGAATGAAATTATTGAGTCATTACAAAAAGATTGCGCATTTATTTGAAAAGAACTAATAAATAATATCAATAAAGAAATAAATTTTCTTGAAAAAAATTTTCTCATAATCTTCGTAAAATTAAATTAAAAAATTAAACTTTTAAATTATGCTATGTTTTATTTAAATCTGTTATGAAAAAAGCTATAAACTTATAATTCTAATTTTGTGTCAAATCTTTTTTTTTAGCTTTGAAGAAATAATATAGTATATATGATGAAAAAACTGCTGCTTATTGTTTTTTTTTGTTTTCCTTTTTTTACTTTTTGTCAGAATTTCGGATGTACTGATTCTTTAGCATTAAATTATGATCCTTTAGCTACAGATGATGATGGTTCATGTCTGTATTGTAATAATCTAGCTGATTTTAATTTAGATACTATTTCAGCATGTGATAGTGTTCAAATAAACGTTATAAACATTCCTGGAGCTACATATAATTGGAATTCAACAAATCTATACAATGGTCAAGATGCTCAATATTTATTAGATATTGGTTATTCTCCTTATCAAGTTTATTCAATGATAACTGGACCACCTTATTTTGGTTCAGTTAATTCTTTATACGAATGTAATTATCAAGGAGGTTATTTGTTTTATTTAGATACTATCACTAAAGAAGGATTAATTGTTAGTTTGTATGATGAAATGCCTGCTAGTTGGGGCTTTGGTTGCATGGTTGGTAATAGTAATGGTATTTCAACATCTGACAGCTTGTTTACAGGTCAAATGAATACAAATCTTATACTTTCTGGAACTGGATTGTCATGTTCTTATCCAAATATAGCTGCAGCACTGTGTGACAATTCTGTTCAAGGTGGTTTTGATGATTGGTTTTTACCTTCATCTCATGAAGTAAATGTTATGTATGATAATTTGTTTTATACACCTAACTTTGATTTTACACCAGATTTTTATTGGAGTTCTACTGAAGATCCATCCTCTTTATTTATTAATGTTAAAGGAAGAAATTTTATTAATGGACAAATCCAAACTATGCCAAAAGACCATACACATAGTGTTAGACCAGTAAGAAAATTTTTAAACTCTGGATTAAGTAGTTTTTCTGTTTTAAACCCTGGATGGAATTCAGTTACAATTGAATGGT
>CACHFI010000050.1 GCA_902579065.1 uncultured Bacteroidota bacterium | reverse complement strand
TAAAAAATTTATAGACAATCTTTTCTTCAAGTTTTTTTTATCAGATAAATCTTTGATTTCTAAGCTAGAAAAATATAATCTTTTCTGGAACAATAATGATCATGATATAATTCGAAAGATTTTTAAGGATATTGTACAACATGATTTGTATTTTGATTATTTGAAGTGTAATGATATTAATTATAATACTGATATTAAATTTTTTAATAATATTCTGAACGATGTTATTTTAAATAATCAAGTTTTGCATCATATTCTAGAAGAAAAAAGTATATATTGGATTGATGATTTGCCTTTTGTTGCTACTATAATTATGGGTGAATTAAAAGAAAAAAAAATAAAAACTTCAAGAACTATTTTTAAAAATTCTAGTGATAAAGATTTTGCTGTAGATTTATTCAGAAAAACAATTAAGTTCGATAAACAATTTGAGGAAATTATAATTGTAAAAGCAAAGAATTGGGATTTAGATAGAATAGCAATTATGGATCAAATTATGATTAAAATGGCTTTCACCGAGATTTTAAATATGCCAGAATTACCTGTTAAAGTTTCATTAAATGAGTACATTGAAATTTCGAAATATTACAGTACAAACAAAAGTAAGATGTTTATTAATGGATTAATAGATAGTGCTGTTAAAGATTTTACTAATCAAAACAAGATTCATAAAACAGGAAGAGGTCTAATGTAATTTGTTAATTTTGAAAAATAATTTTAAAGCATGAAAAAAAACTTAAGTAAATTTTTAATCTTAGTTAGTTTAATCTTCATTTATTCATGTGATGATACTACTAAAAAAGTTGAATCAAAAGAAAAAATATTAAGTACAGATCTAGTAAAAAATAATCAAACTAGTAGTGATAAAAAATTATCTTTAACACAACCAATAGTTGAAATACTAGAATCTGAATTTGATTTTGGAGAGATTAAGCAGGGTGACAAAGTAACTCACAATTATAAAATTAAAAATATAGGTAATGCAGATTTACTAATTAGTTCTGCAAAAGGAAGTTGTGGGTGTACAGTTCCTGAATGGCCACAAGATCCAATCGGTCCTGGAGAACAAGCTAATATTAAGGTAACATTTGATAGTAAAGGAAAAATTGGTAAGCAAGCAAAAAGAGTTACTTTGATGACAAATGCAATACCAAATGTTAAAATTCTTACTATAAAAGGAAATATCGTTGAATAAACAAAACAAAAAATGATTTTATTACAAGCACAATCAGGTACAGCATCACTTATAATGTTTGGATTAATTTTTGCTGTTATGTATTTTTTTATGATTCGTCCTCAAATCAAAAAACAGAAAGCAGAAAATCAATATAGAGCTGCATTAAAAATGGGTGATAAGATAGTCACAATTGGCGGTATTCATGGTAAAATTATTGAACTTGGAAAAGATTCAGTTGTTCTTGAAGTACACGGTGGAAGCAAAATCAAGGTGCTAAAAGCTGCCATATCTATGAGTGGAGATGTAGATATTTCTTCAAAGAAATAAACTCAAGGAATAAGTATATCACAACTTATCGGATAGTGATCTGAAAATTTATATTTAAGCTTTTTGTAGTTGTATGATTCATATTTTTGACTATGTAAAATATAGTCTATTCTAAGTGTAGGTATACTTACATAAGAATTTCCAATACCAATTCCAGATTCTTGAAAAGAATCTGCCAAACCTTTTTTCAATGTAGAATAAGTATAGGAAAGTGGTGTATCATTAAAATCACCACAAACGATAACAGGAAAAGGTGAATTGTTAATATGTTTTTTAATTTTTAATGCTTCATTCACTCTGTTTTGATAAGATGATTTCATAGTTTTTACCCAATTAGATTGTAAGTGAATATTATAAACTCTTATTGTATCATTAAGAACTATGTCCTTGTATATGCAAATATTTTTACTTTTAATGTAACCTGATTTAATTACTCTGTAATTAGTAAAAATCTGTAATTTATTATCGTTATTTTTTTTGTAATTAAAAGCATCAAAAAGTTCTTTAGTAGATTCTGTTAAATTAAATTCTTGTAGACATAAAACATTAGGTTTTTTTTCTTTTATCATTTCAACTATTTTGTTTTCAATTTTATCATCATCAATATTTTCATTTTGATTAAATAGTCTAACATTAAATGATATCAAATTTATTAATTGATCAAATTGATGTTTTTTATTTTTTTTTAGCTGGCTAAATTCTTTTTTATCTAATGTGTTTTTTTGATTTGCTATCGTATTATCAATATAGGGTAAGCCCAAAACAATAATTACAATATTTGCCCAAAAATATTTTCTCCATGAAATTACCCAATAAACTGCAAATAATGTATTTAATATAAGAAGAAAAGGAAATAAAATTCCTAGAAGTGATATGTGCCAGAAAAAGTCCGGATGTATTTTTGGAGCTAAATATGATATTAATAGTAATAATAAAATTACGGAGTTAATAAAAAATAAAATTCTATCTATGTTATTTTTAATCACTTTTTGCTTGATTTAAATAGTAGTTCTTTTTCTTTTTCATTTAGGCTTTCATATCCTGATTTTGAAATTTTTTCTAGAACTACATCTACGTCATTATTTTTTTTGTTATCTCTTTTTGGTTTTGATTTCTTAAAAATACTCATTAAATCATTAAAAATTGAATCTTTTTTATTTTCGATTTGTTTTATATAAATATATCCAAAAATTGCACCTCCTATGTGAGCTATATGACCTCCTGCATTTCCTTTAGGTATACTTAAGAAATCAAGAATTATAAAAAATAACGCAATGTACTTTAATTTTAAAAATCCAATTAACGGAATATTGATTTGATAATTTGGAATTTTTGTAGAAATACCAAAAAAGATAGCTAAAACAGAGGCAGATGCGCCTAAAGCCTTTGCAGTTTGATTAAAAGGAATAAGTGCTGGTAGGTAATTAAATGCAAGAATAAAGATAAGGCCTCCAAATATTCCCCCAAGAATATAAATATTAATTAGCTGTTTTTCATTAAGATATTCCATAAATAATTTTCCTCCAAAATGAAGCCATAGCATGTTAAATAAAAGATGTATAAAATTTTCATGTAAAAACATATATGTAAGCAGACTCCAAGGTTGTTTAATTAATTCCGTAATTTCACTAGGCAACATTAATTTTTCAATTAAGTCATTAGTTTCAATAAGAAATAAACCTGCGCTAACTGAAAATATATTTATAATTAAAAATATTATAACATTAATGTAAATTAATCTGTTTAGATAATTCGAAGTTGTAAACTCATTTTTTATGAACTCTATAATTTTCATTTAGTAAATAGTTGTGTTTTTTTTCCAATATTTTATTAAAATGTATCCAAATATCATACCTCCAAGATGTGCAAAATGAGCAACATTATCAGCAGGATTATTACTTATTCCTGCATATAGTTCTAAAATTCCATATCCAATAACAAAGTATTTAGCTTTTATAGGAATGGCAAAATATAAATAAAGAAGGGCATTTGGAAACAACATTCCAAATGCAAGAAGTAAGCCAAAAACCGCTCCAGATGCCCCAACGGTTGGTGTGATAATTAGCTGTGTTAATTTTTTTGAAAGAGGTATTGAAGGATTATATTTTCCTTCAATGGCAATACTAACAAGCTCTGGTATTTGATTACTTATACTAATAATTTGATATTGACTGATTAGTAAGTGAATAAATGCAGCACCTATTCCAGTTATCATGTAGTATATTAAAAATCTTTTCTCCCCCCATATATTCTCTAAAATTTTCCCAAACATCCAAAGAGCAAACATGTTAAAAAACAAGTGAGTAAAGCTTCCATGCATAAAAATATGAGTGATTAGTTGGTGTGGCCTAAAATCATTAGATTGAAATTGATGTAGCCCAAATATTTTAACTAAATCTATTCCTAGATTACTTAATGATACGGTTGCTAAAAACAATAATCCATTGATTATGAGAAGATTTTTAACTACTACAGGTAATTCATTAAAATTTCCGGGTCTATACATTAATTAAAAAATTTATTTATTTGATTTATATCCATATGTATTATCACCGGCTTTCCTTTTGGAGAAAAATTTGGATGTTCACATTTCATCAATTCTTCATTAATTTTTTGCATTTCATTATCACTTAATATGTGATTAATGTCTAGTTTCATTAACTCAGACATAGTTAATGCTAACTTTTTCTTGGTGTTATTTTCTATTGAATCAAAACTTTTATATTCTTCAATTAGTTCTTCAATTGATTTTTGAATTGCTTCATTATTAAAATTAATAGGTAAACCGTTGAATTCAATTTCATTATTACTATTAATATCAAATGAAAAGCCCAATTCAAATAAATCATTTTTAATTTCAGTGAAAATCTCTAAATTTTGATTTGACAAGGAAATAGATATTGGAAATGCTAGTTTTTGACTGTCTTGTATTTTATTTTTGAAAGAATTGAGATAAAATTCATATAGAATTCTTTTATGAGCTCTAGTTTTGTGAATAATATATATTTCACTATTTTCTATTTTTAAAAACAACTTTGACGAAATTTGATGATAAGAAATTTTTTCAAAATTTTCTTGCTCTAAAATTTTAGTTTGTTTAAAATCAAAACTTTCAGATGTTTTTAAATTTCTCTCTTTTTTAAAAGGATTATAATTTGGATCAACTTTTATTTTTGGATCTTCAACAGCTTGATTAAAATTAATATCAATATTAAATGAATTTTCTTGAAGAAAATCTATACTTGGTGAGATATTATATTCACCTAAAGATTTTTGAACTGATGA
>CACHFI010000049.1 GCA_902579065.1 uncultured Bacteroidota bacterium | reverse complement strand
CCCATCCCATCCTTTATTTTCTCCTTCATAAACAATTCCTCCCCATCTGTCATATATTTTCATTTTATATGATTGGGCAGCATTTATTATTGGTTCAAAAACTTCATTTTTATCGTCATCATTTGGTGTAAATGAGGATGGTATAAATATGCTATATACAGGATTAATTATCACTGTTTGACTAACAGTGTCTGTACAGTTATATTGATTAATAATTATTAACTGAGCTATATACGTACCTGTATCTGTATAGGTATAAATAAAATCTGTTTCATCTTCTACAGTTTGATCATTACCGACAGTCCATATTAGATTTGTGAAGTCCTCACTAGTGTTGAAGAATCTTATATTTGGATCATCTAAATCTGTTGGTTGTGGTCCCAGTACAAAGCTAGCGGTAGGAGATGGTAGTAAGCTAATAATATCTTCTGCTGTATTACTGCACGATGTTAATGGGTCAATATATTCATATCTTATTATGTAATCTCCAGTTGGCAAACTATCTGTATCAAAGATAGTCATAGGCATATCATTTATATAGTAGTTTCCTCCAGTTGGATTTGCTTGATTCAAAATGAAAGAAGGATTACTTTCACAAATATCATTAAGAGTCATACTTAAAGCAGGTAATTGGTTTACTACTATATTTCTCACTTCATTGATTTGGCTAATACAACCATATATATCTGTTATTGATAATAAGGAAGCGTCAATGGTTTGGTTAGGGTAGAGTAGTATCTGGCTATTATCAATGATTACATTACCAATTGAGTCAATAATATATGGTGTTGTATTGGTTTCATCATTAATTTCTATTGTATATTGATTACAAGTATTATTAATAATATTTATATATACTTTAGAAGGTTGTCCTTCACATATAGGACTTTCTACGCTATAATCAGCTAATATTTTATCTGGTTGATTTACATCAGTAATATCGATAAATTGACATCCATTATCATCAGTTACAATAAAATTATATGTTCCAGCTGTTAGAGCTAGCGGATTATTTCCTCCCCAATTTTCAGTATAAGGTATAGTTCCTCCTGATATACTTAAGCTTATACTACCATCACTATATCCGTGGCAACTTACATTATTTATAGTGGATGTAACTAGTAATTCATTTGGTTGGTTAATAGTAACAAAATTTGTTAAACTACATCCGTTAGTATCTGTGATTGTGTAACTGTAATTTCCTTGAGATAGAGCTAATGGATCATTACCTAACCAATCTTGGTTGTAAGGTATAGTTCCTCCAGTTATTTGCAGTAGTACAACTCCATCAGAAAGACCATAACAACTAACATCAGTGATAAATTCATTGACTGATATTGGATTAGGTTCTGTAATTATTGCTTGTCCCTGATATAAACAATTGTTACTATCAGTTACTGTAAAGCTATATGTTCCAGCATTTAGAGCCATTGGGTTATTTCCTCCCCAATTTTCGATATATGGGGCAGTTCCTCCAAATATATTTAATGATGCACTACCATCAGATAAACCAGAACAACTTACTCTAAATGTATCTACTACAACACTTATTTGATTAGGTTGAGTAATTAATACAGAATCTGTTAATACACATCCGTTTGTATCTGTAATAATGAATACATGCGTACCAGCACTAAGAGCAAGTGGATTGTTAGTTCCCCAATCTTCATTATAAGGACTAACTCCTCCAGATATGTTAAGTATAGCTGTACCATCATTTACTCCATTACATAAAGCATTAGTAGTTATATAACTAACCACAATTGGAGCCGGTTCTGCTATATTAATAGAACCCGTATAATTACATCCATTAGCATCATTTACGATATAGGTATGACTTCCTGCAGTAAGGCTTAAAGGATTGCTTGTTCCCCAATTTTCAATGTATGGAGGAGTACCTCCATTAATATTTAGCAAGGCAGTTCCATTATTACCATTAGCACATGATACATCAGTAGTTTGAGGTATAACATCAATAGGGGTAGGCTGATTAATAGTAGCCGTATCACTAAATTGACAACCTAAAGAATCTGTAATAGTATAGGTGTAAGTTCCAAAGGATAGGTTAGTAATATCCTCCGTGGTATCATTATTACTCCACAAATAACTATAAGGACCAGTTCCACCACTAATTGCTAAATCAATACTACCATCAGTTCCACCATAACAACTTACATTAGTTGAGTTGTGTGAAATGTTTGGAGGAAGAGGGTCAGATAATAATATTGAGGTAATAGCACTACATCCATTTGAATCAGTTACTATAACAGAATAATTTCCAGCTGTTAAGTTTATAATGTCTTCGGTGCTATCATTATTACTCCAATTGAAAATAAATGGTGAAGTTCCAGATGATATGCTTAGATCTATACTTCCATTATTATATCCAATACAAGTTGGGTTAGTTGAAAGATAATTTAGTATAATTGATGGAGGTTCATCTATAATAATTGATGTTGAATCAGAACAACCATTACTATCAGTAATATAAACAGAATAAACTCCTGATGTTAAATTAGATATATCTTCAGTAGTATCACTATTACTCCATAAAAAATTATAAGGACTAGTTCCACCAGTAACAGTCATATCAATACTTCCGTTACTTCCTTGACATGTTGTTACATTATTTGATGAATAAGAGATGCTAATTGGATTTGGTTCTGAAATGAGTACAGAATCAGTAATTACACAACCATTATCATTTGTAATTGTTACAGTATATAATCCAGTTGATAAATTACTGATACTGTCAGATATACTTCCATTAGACCATAGATAAGTAGCTAAAATTGTTGTTCCATTAATTACTATAGAATAATCTTCAGTTGCACCATACCATGGCTCAGTGTAACTAGATGTAGAGGGGTTATATACACCAATATCACAAGAAGTCATTCCAGAAACATTAGAAAGGCTTGAAAATTGAGACATTACTCTCATTCTTGTAGCACCGTATATCCCAAGGTTTGGAACTGTAAATGGAATATTTACTGATGCATTTGCTAAAGTATCACCAAAAGGAATTATTCCTATTTCTTCACCTGGATCCAAAAAATCTCCATCGATGTTCCAGTCAATGAATACATAACCACCACTTGGAAAATTATATCCATCACAATCTCCCAAGCTTACAGTTACAGAATATGATTGACCTTCAGTAACATCAGCAAAAAGATTGGTGTAATCCTCATAGGAGTCACACTGTCCACTTGTATTATTGTTTATACTATTATTATCGCCAATTAATTGAACATCTTTTATATTACTAAATGTATTTGTTCCAGGATTAGATTGACAATAACTTAAATTAGAAACTGTTCCAGAAGGAGTAGAAGTTCCTTGTAATTGAATAGTAGCATTACCATCGCTCAATCCATTACAACTTACATTATTTTCTATTATTGTAGATCCAAAAAAACCTGGTTCAAAAATTTGTATTGTGTCATTGATAATGCAGTTATTAGAATCACTAACTGAATATGGATAAACTCCTGCCCCTAATGTTAGAGGATTGATCCCAAACCAATTTTCCAAGTAAGGAGGTGTTCCTCCAATAATATTTAAGCTTGCTTGACCATCTACAAAACCTTGACAAGATGCATTTGTAGTTAAAGGCGTAACAATTGGAGCATCAAAAACTTCAATATTTTGAGTTAAAGAATTTGAACAATTGTTACTACTTGTATAGTTATATGTTATACTATTGGTTCCTAGGTTATTTATTGTGGGATTAAAAATATTTGAAAACTGACCATTAACAAGATATTGTCCACCTGATGGTGAAGCAAAATTTAAATTAATGGGAGGAGAGCCTAAACAAAATTCATTAACTAATGGGAAATTAATATTGGCGGATGTATCAACATTTATAATAAAAGAGTCAACATATGTACAGCCATATGAATTAGTTATTGCAAGAGTATAAGTTGTAGTAGTATCTGGAGAAAAATAAGGAGAAGCTATAGTATTATTTGAGATATTAATATTTGGTGTCCACAAATAAGTATAAGAATTTGCAATTGCTAGAGAATTGATTAAAATTGAATCATTTTGACAAATTGTGGTGTCATTTAGTTCATAATTAAATCTAAATTGTTGTACATTATTTGCTCCTCCAGTAGCTGCTGTTAATCCCCAATAAACCATTGGGTTACCTCCAAAAATATTATTTACTATATCTCCTGTATAGCTTATGACATTTGAATATCCATCAAAATCTAAAGTAAATGTTTGAGTGGCTGGATCCCACATAAAAACAGCACTATGCCACTGACAATCTTCTATCTGATAATTGCTTGGCGGAAAGCCAACAGGTCCAGCTAGATTATTACTGTTCCATGATTGATGGTTAAGTATTCCATTTCTTTGTATAGCAATATGATCATATGATGGATCAGCATATTGACTATTCTGCCAAGTATCAAATTCGACAGCAAAAGATGGACTAATTCCTTGATATCCTAATCCTCCTCCACTTGAGCCTAAAGATGTACTAATAGGCTGTAAAACAAATGCTATTCCATCGGCTCCACCATTATTACATCCTAAAAATAGATCTATGTTAAAATGAAAAGGATTATTTAAATTTATTTGTATACTATTCCAAACTGATCCAGATTGATTTCCAATTGCTGGAGTTAGTTGAAAAACATTTCCAGGTTGTATTGTAGCATTTCCATTTATAATAAAATTTGGAGTGATTACTGGAAGAGGATTTACTATTAGTGTTGTAGTATTTCCATTAGAATTAGAGTATGTTCCAGCATTAGTTTGCCAATTACCATAAATTAATGCACTATCACCATCACAAATAGTAACTGTATTTTGTCCTTTAGCTAAAAACGGAAATATTAGTAAAAAA
>CACHFI010000048.1 GCA_902579065.1 uncultured Bacteroidota bacterium | reverse complement strand
TAATTCCAACTAGCAGAGCTAGTGATAAAAATATATTTTTCATTTTCTTATTTATTTAGTTCTTCTTTATAGTTATTTATAATTTCTTTTACTTTTTCAATGGTTGTTTTAACATCAAAATTTGAAATACCACCAGCTGCATTTTCATGACCTCCCCCATTAAAGTATTTGTTGGCTATTTCATTAACTTTAAAATCTCCTTTTGATCTTAATGATAATTTAACCACATTATCTCTTTCAACAATAAAGGCAGCAAATATAGTATCTTTAATCGCAAGAGCATAATTTATTATACCCTCAGTATCTCCTTTTTTAAAATTAAATTTTTTAAGTTCTTCGTTAGTTAACGATATAATTGCTGACTTATTTTTCGGAAATAAAAGTAATTTGTCATTAAGACAATATCCTAATAATTTCATTCTGTCAGCAGAATAATTATCATAAACTAAATCATGGATCTCTGAATTTCTTGCACCGTAATCAATTAATCGTGCTATAATATTATGTGTTTTTGATGTAGTTGAACTATATTTAAATGAACCAGTATCAGTCATTATTCCTACATATATACATTCAGCAATGTTTTTATCAACTAAATTTGACATTTTCATTTCATCGATAATTTCAAAAAGTAGTTGAGATGTAGAACAAAGAGAAGGTTCAGAAAAAATTAAGTCTGCTATGTTTTTTTTGTGGGTCTTGATGATGATCAATTAAGATTTTATATGCATTTGATTCTTCAACATTTTTTGCAAGACCATCAATTCTATATATGTGATTAAAATCTAACATAAAAATAACATCTGCATTATTAACTAAAGATTCAGATTCTTCTTTTGAGCTTTCATATTCAATAACCTTGTCGTTGCCTGGCAACCAATGAAGGAAACTAGCATAATCATTTGGAGTGATAACATTTACATCATGATCCATTTTTGATAAAAAATGGTATAATCCTAATGAAGAACCCATTGCATCTCCATCTGGTCCACGATGTGTAGTAATGACTATTTTTTTAGGGATTGATAATACTTCTTTTAATTTTTCTATCCTATCTAACATATTTTGCAAAAATAAGAATAAAAACAAACCTCAATTTGTAATTATTTCTAATTTTGCAGCAAATTTTTAAAAATTAATAATGAGCAATATTACATTTACTATGATAAAACCAGAAGCTGTTGAAGCAGGAAATACTGGTGCAATTTTAAATAAAATAGAATCTTCTGGCTTTAGAATTGTTGCAATGAAAAAAGTACTTTTAACAAAAGAAAGAGCTGGAGAATTTTATTCAGTACATAAAGAAAGACCTTTCTATTCAGAATTAGTCGATTATATGTCTAGTGGACCAATAATTGCTGCAATTTTAGAGAAAGATAATGCTGTTGCTGACTTCAGAGAATTAATAGGAGCTACTGATCCTTCTGAAGCAAAACCAGGAACTATTAGGTATGAATACGCAGAAAGCAAAGGAAAAAATGCTGTTCATGGATCTGATTCAGATGATAATGCTCAAATTGAAGCAAACTTTCACTTTTCTCAAGAAGAAAGATTTTAAAAAAACCCTTATAATCTTTTAAATCATAAGAGCTTTTTATTAGTATACTAAACAGTTTTATTGAAGTATCAATTTCTTATTAATAATTCCTTTATTGGTTTCTATCTCTAAGAAATAGATTCCTTTTCCGTATCTGTCTAAGCTTACTTGTTTGGAGTATTCCCCAACAAAGTTCTCTCTATCTTCGCTATACACTTCAGCTCCTACTACACTCAATATTCTAATTCTTATGTCTTGTTGCTCCTCAGAATTAAATGTAATATTAAATACATCCCTTGATGGATTAGGATAAATATCTAAATTGTTTATTGATAAGCCTCCACCATCTCTAATTGAGCCTGGTTGCGTCCAGAATATTGGTGCTGTCCATGTAGGCGATCTGTATGCAGTAATATTAGAATCACAGAAAGTCCTACCCTGTGCCCTATATGATTGACCTGGTGTTAATCCAAACTTATTTACAAATAGTGTTGGGTAATAAACTCCAAATCCTCCTGCGGTTTGCCAATTTGATCCAGGCACATCAACTCTTAATAGGATTCTTGCAAAAGTATAGGCTCCTGTGGTATCCCAATTAAATCTAACCTTAGCTTGGTTACCATTAAAGGTAGTTGTAGTAAGATTAGTCATATCAGGACATACATCTGCTGTAGTAAACTGTACTGGTGAAGAATAGTTAGATGATGTTCCTCCACAATAGAAGGCTTTCATTCTAAACTCATAGGTAGTTGATGGAGTTAAATTCAATAACTGTTTAGTTACTGTATTTAATCCAAAGTTACACAGTCCATTACCTACTCCTGCAGACTTAGTAGTCCACTGACTGGTTCCTACTTCTCTATATCTTACAAAGTACTTCCAAACCATACAATTTGGATCGTTCATATTATCCCAACCAATCTTTGCTCGTGTATCTATTACATCATAAGCATATAAGCCTGTTGGTTTTGGTGAGGTACAATTAGAACTATAGGAACAAGATCCATCATCACATGTAGCATTTGGATCATAATTTAAAGCTATTGGATCTGTACAGCCGTAAATACAATATATACATGATCCATCATCAACAGTAGCATTTGGATTATAATTAATTGCATTAGGATCAGTACAACCTGTGATAATTCCAATATAAACAGTGTCCTCAATTACACAACCTACATTATCTGTAATTATAACAGTATAAATACCAGCACATAGGTTAATTATGTTATTATTTGTTGATCCAGTATTCCATAAATATGTAACAGGTTGATTAGAACTTGAAGAAACTGCTAAAATAAATCCATCACAATTTCCAAATGTGTTTTGAGCGACTATCATTGAATTAGATAAATCACAATACATACAACTACCATCATCGGTATTAGCTGATGGATCAAAATTATAAGCACTTGAATCAGTACATCCATAGATAATTGGGTATGTGCATGAACCATCATCAACCATTGCAAAAGGATTGTAGTTAAGAGCAAGAGAGTCCATACATCCTGAAATAATTCCTAAAACAATAGAGTCTGTAGTTAAACAACCTGCACTGTCAGTTACATTTATAGTATACAAACCAGCACATAAACCTATTGCAAAGTTGTTGGTTGAAATAATTGCACCAAATTGATCAAATATTAAATATGAATTTATATTTAATGAAGATGAAGAATTAATAATAAGTATTCCATCACATAAATTTGTATCAGATGGATTAGTAGAAATTATTTGTGTTGATAAATCACAATATAGACAAGACCCATTATCTATATCAGCAATAGGATTAAAATTATATGCAGATGAATCAGTACAACCATAGGTTACTGAATTACCTAAATTCATTCTTATAGCCATTTTATCAGTAGCATAATACCAATAACCTGTACCTGCATTTCCTAAATTACATCCATTATCTTGAATAAAACTTACTGAGTATTTATTTTCTGCTATTGTAATCAAAAAAGTGTCAACTGGATGAGCAAAACCTTTTACAGCTGCCATGTAAGTAGTTTGTGGATATACAAAGACTGGATTTTTTAAAGGAACTGTTACCCATGATCCAATGTCACCAGAACTTAATGTATAAATATTTGACTCTTCTAACCAAATTGAATTATTTCCATCACCTTCATAAATCTCAACAACTAAATTAGATCCTGCAACTGATTGAGAGTTGACATGAAAAGAAATTGAGGTTACAGTATCAAACGAATATATGTCAAATGCATTTGCTGCTACTTGACCGCCACAGGCTCTTCCAATACTCCATGCAGAATTTCCAAGTCCACTTCCATCAGAATTCCAATCAGTATCAATACCATATATAGTATCAGTAACAATTGATGTAAAAATTGTAGTGTCTGTAGAGGGAAATGAATCAGAACTAGCCCAAAAATTCATATAATGCACCCCATTTAAATTAGGAGTAAAACTTGAATTTAAAGAAAAAGTATCTATAGCTGAATTTGATTGATAAATTTGATTAGATGAACTTGTAAATAATATATTTCCATTTTCATCAGTAACAGATCCATTTAATCTAACATTATTTTGAGAATTTGCTCCTATATTATTAATTGTAGCTTCTAGTCTATATGGGTTTCCTAATGCTTGATCCATTGGGTTAAATGTATAATTGCAACCAAAATCTCCAGTGAATTGATAACCTTGCCACCAACCTCCAAAAACTTCATTTTCTAATGCCAATAAATTATCTTGAGTTTCTTCTAAGCGTACATCATCAATCATCCAAAAATAATAACCATAATATCCATTATATAAAATAGTTCCATCATATATAAATTTAATTTTGACATTTGGTTGTCCTGCAATGTTATTTGGTAAATTTATTCTTGCTTCAAAATCAGGAGGTGTTATATCATTTACACCAATGTCTGGGTGGACTTCCATTTCATTAATGAAAGTTATACCTCCATCAATACTAAATGCCACCTTAGCAACTCCAGCATATTCTCTATAATAACTGTTAAAAATAAGAGTTACTGCAGAATAATTGCTTAAATCTACTGAACCTGTAGTTAATGATCCAATATGTCCATTTGGATTTGATGGATAAGGACCAGAGCCAAATGATCCAGCTATACCATAATTATCATAATAATCAGAATCAAATATCATAAATCCATTTGATGCAGATATTGATTGAATAGGTCCAATATTACCTGCATATGCACCTCTAGATCCAATTGAATTATTTGGACTTGTTGATGGTCCTCTGTATTCCCATGGAGTTAATGAATTAATCCAATCTGATGGAACTCCATTGCTAAAATCTTCTGACCATATTAATGGATTAAGTGTACATGAATTTTGTGTATTTATACATTCTTGCTCAGTATTGTAAGTTCCTAATCCTGCAGTTCCAACATCAAAGCATCCTAATACAGGATCACAGTTCCAAGTTGGACCTACATAGCATCCAGTTGTTGGATCTGACTCACATTGTGATTCAGTCATGTATTGTCCAAGACCAGGAGTTCCTTCAACACAACCAAATGGAGAGCATTCCCATGAAGGTCCAAGTGAAGGTCCAGTAGAAAATGCTGCAGAAAT
>CACHFI010000047.1 GCA_902579065.1 uncultured Bacteroidota bacterium | reverse complement strand
ACTCTGATTAATCAATTTAATTTATTTGTTTCTGAAAACAAAAATGTAGTTTTTGTATCTGTTGCTGCATTAATAGTGGTATTGAAATTTACTTATGATGCCATGCTAGGAGTAGGAGTGTATACTAATTATATGCCTGAGCAACCAATTGCGTTCTCTCACAAAGTACATGCTGGAGAAAATGGAGTGGATTGTAATTATTGCCACTCATCTGCAAGACATAGTAAACATTCAGGAATTCCATCTGCTAATGTTTGTATGAATTGTCATACCTACATTAATGAAGGTAAAATTACTGGAACCACAGAAATTTCAAAGATTTATGATGCAGTTGGTTTTGATCCTGATTCAAAAACTTACATTGAGGGGTATGAGCAAAAACCAATTAAATGGGTAAGGATACATAATCTTCCTGATTTATCATATTTTAATCATTCTCAGCATGTAGTTGCTGGAAAAGTTGAATGTCAAACTTGTCACGGACCTGTTGAAGAGATGGAAGTTTTGTATCAACACGCATCTCTAACAATGGGATGGTGTATTGATTGCCATAGAGAGACTGAGGTAGTTATGGAAGGAAATGAGTATTATACAGAGTTACATGATCAGTTAAAAGAAAAATATAAAGGAGAGAAGATTACAGTAGATAAAATTGGTGGTATAGAATGTGCAAAATGCCATTATTAATAAAAGAATGAGTAAAATGAAGACAACTAAAAAATACTGGAAAGGTTTAGCTCAGCTAAATAATGATCCAATAGTTGATAAACTTGCTCAAAATGAGTTTGTTGAAGAATTACCTGTTGATCAGTTTCTTGGTAATGAAGAAAATTTATCATCAACAAATAATAGTAGAAGAGATTTTCTAAAGTTTCTTGGATTTAGTACTGCTGCAGCAACACTTGCTGCTTGTGAAACTCCAGTAGTAAAATCAATTCCATATTTAATAAAACCAGATGAAATAATTCCTGGTGTTGCGAATTATTATGCATCAACTTATTATGATGGAAGAGATTACGCAAGTATTTTAGTTAAAACAAGAGAGGGTAGGCCAATAAAGATTGAAAACAATGGAACTTCATCTAACGCTAGAGTGCAAGCATCTGTTCTTTCCCTTTACGATTCTTCAAGACTAAAATATCCACTAAAAAATCAACAAGAAACTGATTGGAGAACAGTAGATTCTGAAATTAAAGAAAAGTTGTCGAGTTTAAATGGTAAAGTTATTGCTCTACTTACTTCATCCATAATTAGTCCATCTACTCAGCAAATTATTAATGAATTTTCCAAAAAATATAGAAATGTAAGGCACGTAATGGTTGATTCAACTGCTTATGACGGTCTTTTAGATGCTAACATGGATTCATTTGGGGTTAGATATGCACCAGATTATAGCTTTGACAAGGCCAATGTTATTGTATCATTTGGAGCAGATTTTCTAGCAAATTGGATGGCAAATGATTATGCTTCAGATTATGTTAAGGGAAGAAATCCTAAGTCAGGAAAAATGTCTAAGCACTATCAAATTGAAACTAATATGTCTCTTTCTGGTGCAAATGCTGACAAAAGAATACAGATTAAACCTTCTGAACAAGCATACTTAATCTCAAGTCTATTGGATGGAATCAATGGTAAAAAGTGTGATGAAAGGTTAAAAAATATTGTTAAGACTTTAAAAGCTAATAAATCAAAATCTATTGTAATAAGTAATAGTAATGATAAAAATGTTCAGTTACTAGTTAATGCTATAAATTATTCATTAGGTAATTATGATAATACTATCACAATTAAAAAACCGTCTTATTTAAAACAAGGAAATTCTGAAGATTTACAGACTTTAGTTGCAGATATGAAGTCAGGAAAAGTTGGTGCATTAATAACTTATAATGTTAACCCATCATATTCTTTACCTAATTCTGATGAATTTAATGCAGCATTAAAAAATATAAGTTTAAAGATTTCAAGTTCAATGTATAATGATGAGACCGCATCTCTTATGGATTATGTATGTCCGGATCATCATAACTTAGAAAGTTGGGGAGATGCTAATCCAAAGCATGGTTCTTATTCATTTATGCAGCCTACAATTTCTCCTCTATTTAATACAAGACAATTCCAAGAAAGTTTATTATCATGGATTGATAAAAGCGATTACAGAAGTTATTTACAAAATTATTGGTCGAAAAAAGGAATTGATTGGAACAAATCGTTGCATGATGGTTATATTTCGATAAATGACAGAGCTTTAAAAACAAAAACTTTTAAAAATTTAGCTAAGTCAGTTTCAAAAAAAGAAAGTAATTCAATAGAAATTGAGGTTTATGAGACTGTGGCTCTTGGTGATGGTACATTAGCAAATAATCCTTGGCTTCAAGAATTACCTGATCCTTTGACAAGAGCATGTTGGGATAATTATTTAACTATCTCAGCTACAACTGCCGAAGGTTTAGGACTATCCAATTGGAATGTTTCAAATGGAGCCTTAAATGGAAGCTTAGTTAATATTACTGGTGGAGGTAAGACATTAAAAAATGTTCCTGTTTTAATTAACCCAGGTCAAGCACAATCTACTGTTGGAATGGCTTTAGGTTATGGTAGGACAAAAGCTGGTAAAGCAGGAGATAATGTTGGGTTTAATGCTTTTCCATTTTTGAATGTTAAAGAAGTTGAAATTACAAAGGTTGATGGAGAGTATGAGTTTGCATCTATCCAATTACATCATACTATGATGGGTAGAGATATTGTAAAAGAAACATCACTTGCTGAGTATGTAAAAAATCCATCTGCAGGTAACAACAGAGAAAAGTATTATACATATAAAGGTAAACTCCCTTCTGATCAGGTCTCATTATATGAAAAGCACGACTTAGAAACTGGTCATTTCTGGAATCTATCAATAGATCTTTCTTCTTGTATTGGATGTGGTGAATGTGTAATTGCATGTCAATCAGAAAATAATATCCCAGTTGTAGGTAAGGAAGAGATGAGAAAAAGCAGGGATATGCATTGGTTGAGGATTGATCGTTACTTCTCATCAGATATGACCAAAGAACTTTCAAAAGAAGAAAAAATTTCTCCGATTACTATGTACAGTGAAATGGAGATTCCTTCAGAAAATCCTGAGGTTGTTTTCCAACCTGTAATGTGTATGCATTGTAATAATGCACCTTGTGAAAATGTATGTCCTGTAGCTGCTACTACTCACAGTAATGAAGGGTTAAATCAAATGACATATAATAGATGTATTGGAACTAGATACTGTGCAAATAACTGTCCATACAAAGTAAGAAGATTCAATTGGTTCAAGTATTCTGAGAATGAAAAGTTTGATTTTCATATGAATGATGAATTAGGAAAGATGGTTTTAAATCCTGATGTTGTTGTTAGAGGTAGAGGTGTTATTGAAAAATGTAGTATGTGTATCCAAAAAATTCAAGAAGTTAAGTTGACTGCTAAAAGAGAAGGAAGACCGGTAAGAGATGGAGAAGCTCAGACAGCTTGTTCCTCTTCATGTTCAACTAATGCTTTAGTTTTTGGAGATTCAAACAACAAAGAAAGTGAAGTTTGGAAGTTAAGAAATGATGAGAGAGCTTATGATCTTCTAGATCATTTGAATGTAAATCCATCAGTTTTTTATCAAACTAAAATTAGAAATAAATCGTAATGCATCAAGAATCAGAAATAAGAGATCCGTTAATACTTGGTAAGAAAACTTATCATGATATAACTAAAGAAATTGCATTACCAGTTGAAGGTAAGGCAAACAAATATTGGTGGATTTTATTTGGCCTTTCTGTCGTTTTATTTTTGTGGGGTATTGGATGTATTGCATATACAATAGGAACAGGAATTGGTGTATGGGGGCTTAATAAAACAGTAAATTGGGCTTGGGATATTACTAATTTTGTTTGGTGGATTGGAATAGGTCATGCAGGAACTCTAATTTCTGCAGTTTTACTGTTGTTTAGACAGAAATGGAGAATGGCAATTAATAGATCTGCGGAAGCTATGACAATTTTTGGGGTTGTTCAAGCAGGACTATTCCCATTAATACACATGGGAAGACCATGGCTTGCATATTGGGTTTTCCCAATACCAAATACTTTTGGATCATTATGGCAAAACTTTAACTCACCGCTTCTTTGGGATGTGTTTGCTATCTCAACTTATCTTACAGTATCAACAGTTTTTTGGTATATAGGGCTGATACCTGATTTTGCAATGATTAGAGATAGAATGAGTAAAACAATAAGCCCAATGAAAAAGAAATTATATACACTTCTTGCATTTGGATGGAGTGGTAGAGCAAAACACTGGCAGAGATTTGAGGAAGTTTCACTAGTGTTAGCAGGACTTGCAACACCACTTGTTTTTTCTGTACACTCTATTGTAAGTATGGATTTTGCAACTTCAGTTATTCCAGGATGGCATACAACAATTTTTCCACCATATTTTGTACTTGGAGCACTTTTCTCAGGATTTGCAATGGTAGAGACCCTCTTAATTATTGTAAGAAAGGTTGTAAAAATGGAGGCATACATTACAATAAAGCATATTGAGTATATGAATATCATTATCCTTTTTACTGGGTCAATGGTAGGGATTGCATATTTAACTGAATTATTTATGGCTTGGTATTCTGGAGTTGAATTTGAACAATATGCATTTCTAAATAGAGCAACAGGTCCATATTGGTGGGCTTATGCATCAATGATGTCATGTAATGTAATTATTCCTCAGTTATATTGGATTAAAAAAATAAGAACATCTTTTATAGCAACATTTATACTTTCAATTTTTGTAAATATTGGTATGTGGTTTGAACGATTTGTAATTATTGTAACATCATTACACAGAGATTTTTTACCATCCGCTTGGACAATGTTCTCTCCATCATTTGTAGATATTGGTATATTTTTAGGAACTATAGGATTCTTCTTTGTACTGTTTTTAATGTATGCAAGAACTTTCCCAGTGGTTGCTCAGGCCGAGTTAAAGACAATTTTAAAATCATCTGGATCTGAATATAAAACAAAAAGTCATGAGTAAAAAATTAATACATGCTATTTTTGACGATGAAGAGATTTTATTAAGCTCTGTGAAAGAGCTACGTTCAAAAAACATTGAAATAGAAGAGGTATACAGTCCTTTCCCTATTCATGGACTTGATAAGGCTTTAGGCTTAAAAGAAACAAGAATGGCTATTACTGCATTTATATATGGATGTATTGGCCTAACTTTTGGCGGTCTTTTAATTTATTATATTATGATTTCAGGTGTTGGAAAAAGTTGGCCTATGAATATTGGAGGAAAACCAAATTTTACATTTTACCAAAATATGCCAGCATTTGTGCCAATTATGTTTGAATGTACAGTTTTATTTGCTGGTCACCTCATGTCTTTAACTTATTTCTTCAGAAATAAATTATATCCTGGGGCAACAACAATGAGTCCGGATCCAAGAACTACAGATGATAAGTTTCTTATGGAG
>CACHFI010000046.1 GCA_902579065.1 uncultured Bacteroidota bacterium | reverse complement strand
GGCAAAACAAGCCGGAGCATCAGATGACGAAATAAAAGCTGCAGTTCAAATAGCTGCTGAAATTCAACGTTTCTCCACTCTACTTTATGGTAATGATTTTGGTTTAGAAAAATTAAATAAAATTATAGGTAAAGAATAAAAGGAATTATAATTTTAAAAAATGTTGATAGAATTTTTACTTGGAATACTAATATGCATTCCATTAATACCATTTAATGATTTAATTTTAAAGTGGGCAGAAAAAGACCCGCTAAAATCTATTGGAATAGTTTCAATTATGATGGCTGTTAATGCCATTATTATTTTATCATATGGTTTTTTAATGAGGCCAGAAAAACCAAAAGTTTTTATTTTAGGTATTCTTGCTGCAATACTTATTGTCATGCTAAGAAAAATCAAAAAGCTTATAAAGTAAATTTCTATTTCTATGATCCAACAATTTGACAAAAGAAATGAAAATATAAAAGTATGGATTGATGGGAATCTGTACCACAGAAATGAAGCTAAAATCTCAGTCTTTGATAGCTTATCACAAGGCGGTGATGCTGTTTGGGAAGGCTTGAGAGTATATGACGGAAAAGTATTTTGCTTAAATGAACATCTTAATAGATTATTAGAATCTGCAAAGAGTATGGCATTTGAAAAAATACCTGACATAAAGTCTCTTAAAGAAGCAATATTTACAACACTTAAAGCCAATAATATGTTTGATGACACACACATCAGGCTAACTCTTACAAGAGGTGAAAAGATTACCTCTGGAATGAATCCAAAGCTAAATCAAAAAGGGTGTACATTAATTGTTCTTGCTGAATGGAAACCTGCAATTTATAGTGGAAAAAAATTAAAATTAGTTACGGCAAACATTAGAAGAAATTCACCTCTTTGTTTAGATTCAAAAATTCACCATAATAATCTCATCAATAATATCTTAGCAAAGATAGAAGCAAATAATGCAGGAGTTGATGATGCTATTATGCTTGATTTGTATGGCTTTGTTGCTGAAACGAATGCTACAAATATTTTTATGATTAAAAATGAAGTCGTTTTTACACCATTTGCCGATGCATGTTTGCCTGGTATAACTCGTGGTTTAATTATTAGTTTATGTAAAGAAAATAATATTCAACTAATTGAAAAAAACATCTCAGTGACTGAACTTTATAATGCTGATCAAGTTTTTACAACTGGAACAATGGGAGAATTAGCTCAAGTAATAGAAATAGATAAAAGACAGATTAAAAATAAAGGTAAAATTTTAGACCATCTTAAACTACTTTTTAGAAAAAAAACAAAATTATCAGGTGAAAAAATAATATAATTTTGTTTTTAAAATAGCAATTCACTAGATTAATTTAAGCTTAGTTTTGTCTTCACACTAATACGTATAATTACATAGGGAGTAGATGGTAAATCAATCTAAAGCTGATTTATAGCATATCAATGCACGTTCTCTAGCTTCTTTATGATCAACAATATATTCTAAATAATTATCCTCATTAAAATCATCAATCCATCTTTTTACATATTTAAATTCCTTATCAAACTTATTTTGCTGAGTAAATGGATTGAAAATTCTAAAATAGGGTGCAGCATCACAACCAGTTCCTGCTGCCCACTGCCAGTTACCATTATTGGATGAAAGCTCATAATCAAGAAGTTTTTTAGCAAAATATTTCTCTCCCCATCTCCAATCAATTAACAAATGTTTACATAAAAAACTTGCTACTATCATTCTAACTCTATTATGCATATAACCCGTTTGATTGAGCTGTCTCATTCCTGCATCAACAATAGGATAACCTGTTTTGCCCTCACACCATTTTTTAAATTCTTCTTTATTATTTCTCCATTCTATTTTATCATATTTACTTTTGAAACTATTATTTACAACGTGAGGAAAATTATATAAAATCTGCATAAAGAATTCTCTCCATATTAATTCTGATAAAAAAACTTCATTTCGTTTTAGTTGATTAATAATTTCCCTGACACTAACAGTCCCAAAACGTAAATGAACACTCAAATAACTTGTTTGATCATTATAAGGGATATCTCTGTTTTCCTTGTAGCTATCTAATATTTTTAATGTATAATCACGCACTTGAATCTTTGAAAACTCAAAACCTAATTGTTCAATTGTTGGGAAATCAAAAAAATGATTATGGAAATTTACTACATTCATATCATTATGAATTGAAATAGGATTTTCTCTAAATCTACTTAACCATTTGTTTTTGTAAGGAGTATAAACTGTGTATGGATTTCCATCATCCTTTAAAATTTCTAATGGCGAAAAAACTACTTGATCTTTATACTGTTTATGAAAAATATCCTGATGCTTTAGATATTCAGTTACTTTTCTATCTCTACCTAACGCATATGGCTCATAATCTTCATTCGAAAAAACAGTATTAATATTATATTTTGAAATTAATTTTTCAAAAGCTGATTTTGGATCACCTTTTAAAACTAATAGAGATGAGCCATAACTTTGCAATTCCACATTAATTTTTCTTAATTGATTGTAGATAAAAGATATTCTAGAATCATCTTTTGGAAGATGGTCAATAATATTTGCATCAAAAATGAAAAGTGGAATAAGCTTGTCTTTTTGAGACAAAGCATGAAACAAACCTACATTGTCTATTAATCTCAAATCTCTTCTAAACCAAAATACATTATAGCTCATATTATAAAAATCTTCTAATTAAATTTGGCAAATAAATTAAATCAAAAATTATAGCAATTATTGCTGAAACAATAGTAATAATACTTAGCTGACTAACAGATTTAAAATCGGATAACATTAGCGGCAGTAAACTAACAATGACAATTATTGTAGTTTTAACTACAGCTCTTGCTGTTATATCTAATGACTGTTTTATAGCATCTTCTTTTTCTAAACCTCTTTTTATATTAAATCTATATGAACTTAAAATATGTATTGAATCATCTACAATTAATCCGAAAACAATTGCAAAAATAAATGCGTTAGATAAACTAAAATAGAACCCAAAAAAACATAAAATACCAATAGTAACAAGTATAGGAAGAATATTTGGCGCTAATGCTACAAAAAAATATTTAAGATTAAATCTATTAATTAGTACAAATAAAAAACCTATTGATAGAATAGCAAATATTAAACCATACAAAATTTCTAAAGTTAATTTATTACTTACTTGATCAAATAAATAGCCAGCACCACCTATTTTGAGTGCAATATCTAGAGAATCAGCTTTGTTTTTAATTTCTTCAAAAATTGCAAAACTAATTTTTGATCCAACATCATTCATTCTAGATTGTATTTTATATTTTTCTTTGGTTATTTTTTTTAATAAACTCTTTGTAACCATTTCAGGATTATCAACTAACCTATTTAAAGAAAAGTCAAGTGAAAAATTTTTATCAATTAAAAAATTTTCAAAGTCTAATAATTGATTTATAACAACATTTTTTTCAATAGGAATTTTGAAAGTGATTGGTTTTATTCCACCAAAATTTTCATTGAAAAAACTCATTTCTTGAAATAATGATGAGGACTTATTCACTTCATCAGTTAAATAATTATCTACTTTTAAATTTTTAATACCAAATACCATCAAAAAGATCATAAAAGATAAAATAGAATAGTAAGCAAATCTTGATTTTATATTGGATATATTAGAAATGAAATTTTTTATCTTTTTATTTGCCCAATCATTACCTTTTAATTGATGAAAATTTAAGTCAACACAGATAGCATAACTTACTAATATTATAAACAATGAAATAACTATACCTAATGTAGTAATAAATCCAAATCTTGTTATTGGAAGGACGTCTGAAAAACAAAAACTTAAAAATCCTATAGCAGTAGTCAAAGATGTTAATGCTACAGGCACACCAATATTTTTTACTTTTTTCTTAAAAAATTCAATTTTGCTTTTAGCTACTATTTTACTGTCATTAATTAAGTGCATTAGATCTGAAACACAAACAATAAATAAAATAGCTGGCATAATAATCATTACCAATTCTATTCCCCCATAAATAAACTGTGAAATAGAAATACTTATAACAATACTAAAAATTACACTTACTAGAGTTAGTAATACAAATTTTAAATTCTTAGTAAAAAACCAAAGAACTATACAACAAAAAAGAGCACTTAAAAATGTAAGATAAAATAACTCTTTGACAACATTTTCCTGCATATACAACTCACTTGGAATTTGTCCAGAAACATAAATTTGCTTTGGATTTTGATCTAAAAAATTAGCTTTAAGTTTTTTAATTAAGTTTTCTTGGATACTACTTTCTAAGTCTTCTTTCATTTCAAGAATAAAAAACATCTTTTTCTGATCATTAGATAAAAAGAATGTAGATTTTTCTTTTATTCTTTTAATGGACTCTAAAAAATCTTGCTTAGTAGCGAGATTTAAAACATTAAAAGAGTGAAAAAACAAGCCAGAAAAAATCATTCTTTTTTCACTAAATAAGCTTCTTTCTAATTTGATTAATGAGTCATTTTTTATGTATTGATAAGAAGAATCCAAGGATTTCATTTTCTCAAATGATATCTCTTCTTCAAATTCCAGTCCTAATAAAAGTAAATTTTTGTCATTAAATGACTCCTTTAGTTCAATTTGAATATCATCTGCATATTTTAAGATTCTTTCAGTTTCAAAAAATATCTTTGGATTTAATATTGAGATCAAAGAATTTATAAAAAATATAAATATCAATACATAAAGAATGAATTTATATTTCCAGACAAAATTTAACATCAAATATTAGAGCTTAATAGTAGACATTCCACCATCAATTCCCATTACTTGACCAGTTATCCATTTTGATTTTTTTGATAATAAAAATTCTATTGCAAATGAAATATCTTCAGGTCTTCCTGTAGTTTTAAGAGGATGCCTTTCACTCATCATTTCCTTTTGCTTATCATTTCTGAAAAATCTTTTGGCAAGCTTAGTTTCAACTAAAGATGGTGCAATACAGTTTATTCTTACACGAGGTGACCATTCAGCAGCTAAACTTTTAGCTAATGCTTCAATTGATGATTTGCACATAGATATCGATGCATGAAATGGCATCCCTAGTTTAGCCGCAACAGTACTAATGAAAACTAGAGAAGAATTATCAGATAATCTTGATTCATAAAATTTTAAAATTTTAAGTAATCCAAGAACATTAATATTGTAGTCATCCTCAAAAGTTTCAAGCGATAATTGTTTAAATGGTTTTAAAACAATCGTTCCAGGAAAGTATACGATTCCATCAAAATTTTCATCATCTATATAAGTAGACGGATCTTGAATATTAAAGTTTTCAATGTCTGAATGATCTTTATCTGAACTCAATCTTACAAATTGATACTCATTATTGTATCTTGCAAATAAATCACAAGCTATATCACTGCTTGCTCCAACTAATAAAATTTTCATACTTTTTTTGAACAAATATAATTATTTTATAAAAAAGTTATATATTTTTGCGTTTAAATTATTTTTTAAAAAAATATCATAAATTTGTTAAAAACACGATACAATGAATAAATATCCTGACAATGTTGTTTTTAATTATGATGATAATGAGTTTGATTCATACAAAAAAGAATACCCTACGAGCACAACCTCTCAAAACTTTTCAATTGAATTAATTGACAAATCTTTACCGCATGAATGTATAAAACATTTTGAAACTCAATTAAAAGAACTTCAGGA
>CACHFI010000045.1 GCA_902579065.1 uncultured Bacteroidota bacterium | reverse complement strand
TACTTGAAAGAGCTAAGTGTATTTCTCAAAAAACATTTTTAGAAAAGGTTTATGTTGTTCGGCTAAATGAAGATAGAACCAAAAGTCATTTATCAATTAACCTTGAAAAGGTTTTGGATGATCCAAATAGTACAGATAATATATTAATGAAAGAATATGATGTGGTTAATGTATTGTCAATAGATGATTTTGATGATAATTTTAATATTTCTGTTGATGGAGCAGTTAGAAAATCTGGAACATTTAGTTATGGAGATGGGATGAACTTGCAATCAGCACTGTTTTTAGCAGGTGGCTTAACTCAACAAGCCGAAGGAAGTCGTGTTGAAATTTCTAGAGTAATGGAGTATGATGTTAACTCTAACAAGCTAAAGCCAAGAAGAGCAATTGTAAAGAAGGTTGCAATAGGTAGTGATTTAGTTATTAGCAAAGAAGCAGAGGATTTTGAATTAAAGCCTTTTGATCAAATTTTTGTTAGATCTAATCCTGACTTTGAGCCTGTTATTAATGTACAAATTCTTGGTGAGGTTCAGTATCCAGGTACTTACTCTTTATTAAGAAAAAATGAAAAGATTTCTTCTTTAATTTATAGAGCAGGAGGTTTGACAAATTATGCATACATTGATGGGGTAAAAATGTATAGAAAATTTGAAAGAGTTATCGATAAGGATAACTTAAATCTTGAAATGAATATTCATGATGAATCAAAAAGATCTATTTTTAATGATTCTCAAGAAGGATATATTTACTTAAACGAACTTGAGGGAAATAATAATCTTCTTTATAATCAAGAACTTACAAGTCAGACAAAAAAGTATACAACTGAAATGGTTTATTTAGATTTAAATAAGGCATTAAAATCAAAAAATTCTAAACACAACTTGGTATTACATGAAGGAGATATTTTAATTATTCCAAAAACAATGGATGTAGTTCATATCACTGGAGAATTAATGAATTTACAAGGAAACTCAATCAGCGCTCCATTTTTTAATAGTAAACGGGCTAACTATTATGTTAAGAATTTTGCTGGTGGATTTAGTAGATCTAATGACAGAAGTAATACTATAGTTGTTTATCCAAACGGTATTGCTAAAAAGTCAAAAAATTTCTTTCTATTTAAACTATCCCCTAAAGTGACAAAAGGTTCAACGATTAGAGTAACAAGTAAAAATAAAAAGAGTAAAAGAAAAAATCAAAGCAAAATTGATTGGAATCAGCAAATTGAAAATGCTATGCTAAAGATTTCAGCAGTATTAACATTGTGGGTTTTAGTTGATAGGGTACAAACTCAATAATTTTTATGTCTGAAAATAACGAGATTGGAATACGTGATATAGTCCTTACCTTAAAGGAAATAAAGAATGAATTGCTTTCTAAATCATTAAGGATTGGAATTTTTGTTTTTATTTTTTCAATAATAGCTATTGGCTTGAATCAACTAATTGATTCAAAATATAAAGCAGAGTTAAGCTTTGTTGTTGAAGACAAGCAACAATCATCAGCATTTTCCTCTATGTCAGGCTTAGCTAGCCAGTTTGGTTTTGATTTATTTTCATCTACAAATTCAACATTTAGTCAAGCAAATATTATGGAACTCCTCAAATCCCGAGGCGTTGTTTCGAAGACTTTGTTAAGATCTGTAAATGTTAATAATAAAAAAGATCTATTTATAAATCATTTTATTTCAATGTATGATTTAAATGCTAATTGGAATGATGATCCAGATTTATCTAACATTTCTTTTTATGATCCAATAAAAATTAAACATGATAGTATAATTACTCTAATTTGGAATAAAATTATTGACGAGCATATTTCTGTTAAAATTAAAAATGATGATACTGATATAATATATCTTTCTTTCATATCATTAAATGAAGAATTTTCAAAACATTTTTCAGAAAATCTAATTGATGAAATGAGCAGAATGTATATTGAATATCAAACTAAACAGTCTACAAATACAATAGATTTTCTTCAAAACAGATCTGATTCTGTTTTTTATGAATTGCAAAATGCAGAAGAGGAATATGCAAGGGTTAAAGACATTAATCAAAGAATTATCAAAGCTTCAGGAAGGTTACAAGAGCTTCAGTTAATGAGAAATGTTGAGGTTTTAAATACTATGTACCTGGAATTAGTAAAAAATATTGAGGTGTCAAAGCTTACATTATTAAATCAAACTCCAATTATTCAAGTAATTGATAAAGTTGGTGGTGGTTTAGGAGTTTTAATTCTCAATGACAGAAGTGGTGATGGTAATATTCAACTAAATACAGCTTCTTTAATATACTCATACAATTTATCTGTTACTAGAACTTTTGCTGTAAAAGCAGGTTTTGAAGCTTCTTTTAGAATGCTAAACTTAGATTGGTCTGAACTAACATTTGGTGATATGATAGATCAGAAATATGGTTTTATTTATCCCACTCAAGAAAATATTGACAACAACCCAAGCAGTGTGCAATATCCTGATTTCTCTACAGGTTTTATTGGTTATACAGATAATCTATACTTTGGTTTTGCTGCTCATCACTTAACTCAACCTGAACAAGGGTTTATCAGTGAAAGCCAATTACCAACTAAATTAACAATACATGCAGGAGGTAATTTTCCTCTCAATAAATTTTCAAATAATGTAACCACATTATCACCTAATTTTTTATACCAATCTCAACAAGATTTTCAGCAGTTTAATTATGGCCTGTATGTTTACAGAGGTCCAGTTGTTGGAGGTTTATGGGCTAGAAATAGTGTTGAGAACTTTGATGCATTTATAGTGATGGTAGGTTTAATACAAGACAATTTTAAATTTGGATATAGTTATGATATAACGGTAAGTAATCTCAAAAACAGTAATACTCTTGGGGCACATGAGATTTCATTTACACTTTATATGCCAACTAAAACAAGATCCAAATCATTTAACACAATAAGTTGCCCACAATTCTAGTTTTAATTAAAATTTAAATTATGAAAATAAATAAATTAATTTTTGCAATTACTATAGCATTTATAATCAGTTCTTGCTCTAAGCAACAATCATCTGTCACTGGATGGGATTATAATAATTCAAAAAATGGAGGATTTGAAGTAAACACAAATTTCCAAGAACAAATGACTGGACCTGGCTTAACCTTTATTGAAGGTGGTTCCTTTACTCAAGGAAGAATAGAACAAGATGTAATGTATGATTGGAATAATGTACCCAAAAGAGTAACTGTTTCCTCATTTTACCTTGACGAAACAGAAGTAAGAAATGTAGATTACCGTGAATATTTAGGATGGTTAAAAAGAGTTTATGGTAGTTCATACCCTGAAGTATATAACAAATCGCTTCCTGATACTTTAGTTTGGAGAGATAAATTAGGTTATAATGAGCCATATGTTACTCAATACCTAAGACATCCAGCATATGACAACTATCCTGTTGTTGGTGTTTCTTGGACTCAAGCGAATAACTTCTGTGTTTGGAGAACAGACAGGGTTAATGAAAGGATCTTAATTAATGAAGGTATCTTAAAAGAAGATCCAGAACAAATTGACGATAATACATTTAACACAGAAGCATATTTAGCTGGACAGTACGATGGTATTCAAGGAAGACTATTAAGAAACTATGACCCATCAACTGGTGAAAAATTTAGAAAAGTAAAAATGGAAGACGGTATTTTACTACCAAAATATAGACTTCCAACTGAAGCTGAATGGGAATTTGCTGCATTAGGATATGTTGGTAACACAACTGAAGAGAATGTAGCTGACAGAAAAATATTCCCTTGGAATGGTGCATCTCTTAGAAATAGTGATAAAAATAATCAAGGTGAAATCATGGCCAATTTCAAAAGAGGTAGAGGAGACAACATGGGAGTTGCTGGAAATCTGAACGATAATGCTGATATTACTACTGATGTTCGTCACTATTGGCCAAATGATTATGGTCTTTACAATATGGCAGGTAATGTTTCAGAATGGGTTCTAGATGTATACAGACCAGTTACTGAACAAACTAGTACAACTGATCACAGACCATTTAGAGGAAATGTATATCAAACTCCACTAACAGATGAAGATGGCTTTCTTGCAGAAAAAGATAGTTTAGGAAGAATGATTATGGTTGATGTTGATGTTCAAGAAAATGCTTATAGAAGAAATTATAAAAAAGCTGATAATATTAATTATCTTGATGGAGACATTGAATCTCAAATGGGTATTGACTGGAATAATTTCTTAAGTGAAAAATCAGACAAAGATACTTCAGCTATAAAATTAGATAAATGGAATACATCTGCATCTAAATATAAAGATCCAGCTAAAACTGGAAATAGTAGTGAAATGTATGATTATGGTGGCTCATCTTTAATTACTGATAGAACTAGAGTTTATAAAGGTGGTTCTTGGAAAGATAGAGCATACTGGTTAAATCCTGGAACAAGAAGGTTTTTAGATCAAGATCAATCATCTGATGCAATTGGTTTTAGATGTGCTATGGATAGAGTTGGTGCTCCAAAAAGTAATAATAAAGAAAATCAAAGAAGAGGCGTTGATTACAGCAAAAAATAATAAATAGATTTAAAATTTATATAAAAAACTTCATTTATTTAAATGAAGTTTTTTTTTAGCATGAAAATCTCAGAACTACATAATATATTTAAACAATTTCCAAAAGTAATAACAGACAGTAGAAATGTATTTAAAGACTCACTGTTCTTTGCTTTAAAGGGAAAAAAATTCAACGGAAATGAATATGCTAATGATGCTATTAAAAAGGGTTGTAAATATGCAATTATTGATGAGGCAAAATATAATTTAAATGAAAATTATATTTTAGTTGATAATGTTTTAGAAACTTTACAACAGCTAGCTGTATATCACCGAGAAACATTAAATATTCCAATAATAGGAATAACAGGCAGTAATGGGAAAACAACATCTAAAGAATTAATTACAGCATGCCTGTCAACTGAGCTTAATACTGCATATACAAAAGGAAATTATAATAATCATATTGGAGTTCCCCTTACTTTACTAGAAATTAATTATGATCACGAGATTGCAATAATTGAAATGGGTGCTAATCATCAGGGAGAAATTCAGTTTTTATCTGAAATTGCAAAACCCAATTTTGGAATTATTACAAATATAGGTAAGGCACATCTAGAAGGCTTCAAAGATTTTGAAGGAGTCAAGAAAACAAAAAAAGAACTTTATGACTATATTAAAAAAGTAAATGGATTAGTTTTTTTAAATAGTGATGATAATATCTTAAATGAAATTTCAAAAGATTTAGATTTAGTTAAATATGGAAAAAGTGGAGATTTTATTGGTTCCTTAATTGACACCTCAGTTTTTTGCGAAATCATTTATGAAAATAATACAATTAAATCTCAATTAATCGGTGATTACCAGTTTTATAATATAATGTTGGCCATAGCAATTGCTAAACATTTTAAAGTTAAAAACAGTAGTATAATTAAAGCAATTGAAGAATACAAACCAAAAAATAACAGATCTCAAATTATTAATACCAATGATAACCTTATTATTTTAGATGCTTACAATGCTAATCCCTCTAGTATGAATAATATGATTTTGTCTTTTAACAAAATAAAAAAAGAAAAGAAAATTTGTGTTTTAGGTGATATGGGTGAACTAGGTAAATTCTCTGAAAAAGAACATATAGACATCGTAAAGTTAATGCAAGAACTACAAATCCCAACCTTTTATGTTGGAAGAGAATTCTGTAAAGCAATAAAAAATGATGCATTTCAAAGCACTGAAGAAT
>CACHFI010000044.1 GCA_902579065.1 uncultured Bacteroidota bacterium | reverse complement strand
TTTTTGCAATAGATTCAACTTATGGATTTGGAGATTACAATATATTTTTAGACTCTGTATTAGTTAATGATACTGTTTTAAATGTTGCTGCTGGTACTTACACTGCTTTCATTAGAGATTCTCTGCAATGCGAATCTGATAATATTTCAGTGAGAATTAGTTCTAATGATTCTCTATGGGCGTGTGGAGTTGATACACAAGATGTTGCAATATTAGTTGATGCATTCACAATGGATGTGACTGCTCCATTTACATATACAACACCTATGGTAATGAATGCAGGACTAACTTATAAATTAGTTGTTAGTGGAACTTATCAAGACACTTGGAATGGAGGACCTTTTAAAGATGCTTCATACAAGTATAACCAACCTATTCCACAACAAATTGTTCCATCTGATTGGGGATGGTCTGGACTTGCTTTAAACCAGGCTTACACGACACCACCTCACAATTCACCTGCACCACAACCACAACCATATTCATATAACAGTTCTCATGAATATTCTTATTTCTTTGCTGGTGATGGAACACAACAAACATTTACTTATGATGATCCTGATAGTTCATATTTTGAAAATGCTGGAGTTTTATCATTTGAAATTTATAAAATTTTATGTCCATACACTGATACCGCTTTTACTTGTTTTGGGGACAGCTCAGCAACAGCATATGTTTCACCAACAGGAGGAAAAGCACCTTACTCTGTAACATGGACAGATGCAGGAGGAACGGTTTGGGGAGTTACTGATTCAATTTTAAATGGTGGAATTTCTACAGTTGATAATTTACCTGCAGGTAATTTTACTGCAAGAATAACAGATAGAAATGGATGTATATTTGATAGATATTTAGTGGTTCTAGAATCTCCAGCACCTATGCAAATAGATTCTTTATCTCATCAGAATGTAAATTGTAGAAACGATAGTACTGGTTCTATATATGCAGAAGTGTCAGGAGGATTTGTAAGTAATTTTGCATTTCTTTTAACTGGTACTGATACTATTTATTCTGAGACAGGTCAATTAGATACTATATTAATTGAAAATTTACCTGCTGGAACCTATGATTTTTATGTATATGATTCTATTCCTGATGGGCTATACGGAATTTATGATTGTGCTGTAATCCAGCAAATAACAATTACTCAACCACAAGATACTTTATCAGTTTCAGTTAATCTTTTATCTAATGTTGAATGTTATGGTGATTCAACTGGAAAAGCAATTGCAACTGCTATTGGAGGACAGTTTCCATATACATATGTTTGGGATGCAAATTCTGACACTACTAATATTATTGGAACTCTTTGGGCTGGTTGGCAAGCCGTTACTATTATTGATGATAATGGATGTACAAAAAGAGATAGTTTAGAGATTATTAATCTTTATGATGAGATTTCTGATAATCTTTCTATAATAGAAAATGTATCATGTTTTGGTGGATGTGATGGTATTGCTTCACTTTCTACTACTGGAGGTGTTTTACCACACACCTACTTTTGGGATATAGGTCAGGTATCTTTAAACATGCCGGATACTGCTTATAATTTATGTTATGGAGGTCATGATGTTATTGTAGAAGATGCACTTGGATGTAGAAAAACTTTTAATTTTAATATTTCTCAACCTGATGAGTTATTTGCACAAGCTATTATGACTCAACCTGTTCAATGTTTTGGATTTAATGATGGAACTGCATTTGGATCTGCTACAGGTGGTACACCAGGATATACTTTTGTATGGGATAGTATTAATGGTCAAGCTGGCCAAAATGCAGATAATTTAACACCAGGAGTTCATACTATTTATGTAACTGATCAAGAAGGTTGTACTGCTTCAGATACTGTTGTAATTACTGAACCGGACTTGTTAACTGTTGAGATAGTTGATAGTTTAACAGTTTATTCATATTGTGCGGGGACAAGCTCTGGACAGCTTTGCGCAGTTGCTCAAGGAGGTACGCCAAACTATAATTATGTATGGAATGACGTTCTAGGACAAACAACATCTTGCGCTACAAATCTTATTGCAGATGATTATACAGTTCTTGTAATGGATGATAGAAATTGTATTGCAACTGTATCATTTGATTTAGATTCAATTACTTCAAGTATGACTACAGATTCAGTTGATGTGACTGTTGATGATGTGAGTTGTTTTGGAATTTATGATGGAGCAATTAACATTAATAATGTTGTAGGAGGTACACTGCCATATACTTACTTATGGACGGGGCCTGGAAATTACACATCTAATTTAGCAAGTATTAGTTCACTATATGCTGGTAGTTATGCAGTTGTTATTGAAGATAGTAATGGATGTGCTATTACGGTAAATGCCGAAGTTTCTGAGCCAGAACAATTAGAGTATACAACATATAATGTTAGTGGAGCTACTTGTTTTGGAGCTTGTGACGGTGAAATATGGGTTGATATTGAAGGTGGAACATGGCCTTATTACTATGATGTTGATGAATTAGGAGCTTTTCCTTTAACTAATACATTACAAGTTATACAAGATACAATAATTAGAGATTTATGTGCTGGAGAACATTCTATATATATAACTGATGCAAACAATTGTGAGGGTACTGTTGTATGGGGAGGTCGCTGGCAGGAAGTTGTTGATTCTGGTGTTGTTGTAAATATTCAAGGCGTATTAACTGACCCAGCATCTTGTTTTAATTCTAACGATGGAAATGCATCTGTATTTGGCGGATTAGTTTCTGGATTTACTTATACGTGGGAAACGAATGTTCCAGGTCCTCCTGCTGGATTCCCTAATGGTGATTCACCATCTGGAGTTGTTGTTGCTAATGGACCAAGCTATAATAATTTTTATCCTGGAAATTATTGGGTAGTTGCGCATTATTCTGATAGTGCTAGCTCAGGACTTGTTTACTCTGGATGTGATGTTGCTGCTCCTGTTGTAATTTCAGGACCATCAGAAATTTTAACTAATTTAACTAATCCACAAGATGTTAGTTGCTATGGAGATACTGATGGAGAAATTGATTTACAAATAAGTGGTGGTGTGGGACCTTACATTGTACAATGGGATACCACTACTTCATTACCAAATGGTTCTAATAGCTTAATTATCAATAATCTTCAACCTGGAACATATACAGTTAATATTTATGATTCTGTTGGATGTACAATAACTGAAGACTTTATAATTGGTGAGCCTGATGTTATTACTAATAATTTTACAATCTCTCAACCTCTATGTGCAGGATTAAATGGTACAATATCTGCAAATACACAAGGTGGTGCTGGTGGGTATACATATTCACCTTCTATAGCCGGAGGTTTTCCAGCAGGTACTGTAACTTTTACAATAACTGACCAAAATGGTTGTACACTGCAGGATATTGCAGTATTTGTTGATCCAGATCCTATTATTTCATCTTTAGAACCAGATAATTTATACTTTGGCCCTTATGATGTTAGCTGTAACGGAGAGAGTGATGGTTCTGCAACGGTTGTTGCTGGTGGTGGAACAAATATAATTTCATATAGTTGGAGTCCAGCTGGGGGTAATGGTGCAACTGCAAATAATTTATCTGCAGGTACATACACTGTAACTGTTTCAGATGATAATGGTTGTACTGAACAAGAGACAATCACTATAACTGAACCAGATGTCCTTGTAGCATCTGTTTCTAAAAGTGGAGATTCTTCTCCTTATGATATAAGTTGTTATGATTATAGTGATGGTTGGGCATTATCATCACCTATTGGAGGTGTCCCTGCAACATCAGGATATAATTTTAATTGGACTGTTGCTGGAAGTAGTATTTCAAACAATGATTACATTGAAAATCTTGCTGCTGGAAATGATTATACTGTAACTGTTACTGATGCAAATGGATGTGTCGTAAGTGAATCAACAGGAATTTTAACTCAACCAACAGACTTTATAGCTAATGTTTCTTCTAATTATATCGGACCAACTGCTGCTCCATTTAATGTTTTATTTACTGATAATACTGTATCATCAGATCCATATAATTTTGTTTGGACATTTGCTGATAATAGTACATCAAATTATCCTAATGGAACATCAAATTTTGATGTATTATTTGAAACAATAGGATTGAATTATGTTTATGTTACTCTTGAAAATGAAATTACAGGTTGTCAAGATTCTGTTGGATTTAGAATTGATGTTCAGGGTATTCCTGAAATTCATAATGTATTTACTCCAAATGGAGATAACGTAAATGATTACTTTGATTTTGAAGAGTATGCTATGCAAGAAATTTATGTCGAGATTTTTAACAGATGGGGTCAAATGGTTTACTCATGGAACACTCCTAATTATCAGTGGGACGGAAGAGATTTAGACGGAAGAGATCTTGCTGAGGGCGTATATTATTATGTTTTATCATCAACAGGTATTGATGGTAAAGCATATTTAAGAAAAGGTTCAATTACTTTATTAAGATAGAGGCAAATTTTTTAAAATTTATCTATGAATAGAATTTTATTTTGTTTGTTGTTATTTGTAAATTATAGTTTTTCTCAACAAGTAATTATTTCAAATGATACCACTGTTTGTGGAAATTTTAATGATACATTATATGCTTTAAGTGCAATCCAATCATCAATGCAAGTTGATGATCAACATGATGTTGCAGTTCCAATTGGATTTACTTTTAATTTTTATGGTTTGCCTTATACTCAATGTGTTGTTTCAGGAAATGGCTACATTACTTTTGATACTACTTTAGCGAGTTCGTATTCTCCATATTCTATAAACACTCCTATTCCTAATCCCGGAGCAGTTCCGGAAAATGCAATTTTAGCTCCTTGGCATGATATAAATACCGGTGTTAGTGGAAACATATATTATGGAACTACAGGAGTTGCTCCAAATCGTATGTTTACTGTTACCTGGTGTCAAATTGCAATGTTTTCATGTACCGACTCAATTGCTACATCTCAAGTGGTAATGTATGAAGGAAGTGACAGAATTGATATGTTTATTGAATCAAAACCTTTGTGTGCCGGTTGGAATGGTGGAAATGCTGTTCAGGGCTTAGTCAATCTTGGTAGTACTATTGCTGATATTGTTTTTGATCCAGTTTTGGGTCTTGATAGAAATTGGCCAAATCAGTGGTCAGCATATGATGAGGGTTGGGAATTTATTCCAAATGGTTCAATTGGCTATACAATTAATCAAATTCCTTATGTTCCTATAGTTGCTGGTCAGAACATATGGACAAGTGCAACAGGAGATACGCTTGGATATGGCCCTACTTTACCAGTAAATATTTCATCAACTACAACATACTATGCAGATGTAGTAGGAAGTTGCTCTTCTGGAACTCTTTCTGATGATGTGACAATTAATGTAAGTGGTTGTTTTGCTATTACACTAACTTCTACAGATGCTTCATGTTCAGGAAATGATGGAGAAATTTTAGTAAATCCTGGTGTTGGTACACCTGCCCCATATGACATGCTACTTTTAGACATGAACGGATCAATTTTACAAACAAATTTAGGTGTTACTACACCTCAAACATTTTATAATTTATTTCCAGGAACTTATGTAGCTAGAGTTATTGATGCGGGAGGTTCATCGTCTCAGGATACGATTGTTGTTTTTCAAGCTACCAATCCACTAAATGTCTCATCTGTTGTAAGTGATGTTAGTTGCTATAATGGAAGTGATGGCCAAATCTCTGTTTTAGCTAATAATGGTGCCCTTCCTTATTCTTTTTATTTGGATGGTGTCTTAAATTCAAACCCATATCCATATGACAGTGTTTTTTCAAATTTATCATCTGGTACATATATTGTATCTGTTCTAGATGATAATAGTTGTTTATATAGAGATACTGTAAATATTGAA
>CACHFI010000043.1 GCA_902579065.1 uncultured Bacteroidota bacterium | reverse complement strand
CACTTATATTTCCAGCTGTAATACCTTGTATAACATTTCCTGAAAATTCCTGATGAGAAAAAGAACTTGTAATTGTATTATTGGAAGTATTTTGATCAACTTGTCCATTTGGATTAGTTGCTGACCAACTTACAGTATTACCAGGATTACCAAAATTATCTGACTGAGGAGTAAAAGATACATTAGGAACAGTTACTGTTGTTTGAGCACCTGATGCTAAGTTACCTGTCCAGTTATAAGTACCCGGTGTACCTCCATTAATATCATAATTTAAATCAACAGATGTTAGTGGTAAATTACCATAATTTCTAAATGTTATAGAAATGTCATTTGTAGTTGCACATAATACATCTGGAGATGATGCAGCAGTTACATTTACATCATAATCATTAGGAAAAACACAAATTACATCAGCTTGAATTCCAGTTATAATTTCACCTGGGCCTTCAGTAATGAACGCAATAACATCCATATTTGTAGGATCTAAATCAGGGAAATAACCATTAGTTGATTGTCCAGAAGAAAAATTAGTTGGCATTATCCATGTATGAGTATTTGGGTCAAATGTACCAGAAGTAGTAACTGGAATTTGTAATCCATTGGCACCATCCATCAAATGTCTAAACATGTCTGTATGATTGTATGTTGGGCTCCATGGACCTGAAATAATAGCTCCTGGATTATAGTTTTGAGCCCCAGCTTGGGGTCCTGGGACATTATCTTCAATAACAGCAACATGTAAGTAATTTGGATTTGTTGTAGTAGAAGTATAATATGTTTCAGTATTTACTGTAAGAATTCCAGTAGACATATCAAAAGAAGCTTGAGCCCCAATATTAACATATGAAGGTTGTGCTAAAATTTGAGCAGTTGCAGCTGCCCAATCTCCTCTGCTTAAAGCAGTAGTTCCTGGATTTCCTTGTGGAGAAATACCAGAAAAAGTAGCTCTGTTTACTGTTCCTGCAGGATAACCAGCTAAACCAGATGCAGTAGCTATAGCAGCTCCATAGATTGTATTAAAATCAGGATCATTTGGACCATTTGGATTAGAGTATCCTCCAGTATGAATTTTAGAAACAAAAACATCATTGGGATTAGCAGCAGCTATTCCTTCTGCAATAACATGTCCATCAGGACAAAAACCACAATAGATACCTGTAAACACCTCGATAATAACATTTTTATTTTCTGGAGTAGTACTTACAAAAGTTTGTGAATATAAATTAAGAGAAAAAGTGATTAGTATAAGTGTAAATATTTGTTTCATTTTATTTAAAGATAATATCCGTTATTATTTTTTTACCAAATTTATTATTTAATTCTGAAATTAATTTGGATTTTTTTAATGATAACTCGTTTCTAAGAGCTGATGATTTAAGTTTAACATATAATTTGTTTTTAAATACTTTAGATTCTATTACATATTTTTCTAAATTACTACCAAGTATTTCATCCCATATTTCAATAATTTTAATGTTATCTAGTCTCTTTGAAAGTTTCGGATTTTTTATAATCTTTCGTATCACATTTGACAAAGAACTCATATTTGATGATGCTTTTCTCATTTAATTTGAAATATTAAAAATTTTATAATTAATTCCTGTTTTTTCAAGTATGGCTCTACTTCTATCTTCATGAGTATCCGTAATAAATATTTGAGAAAATGACTCTTTTGATGCGAAAGAAATTAGTTTTTCTACTCTATTATCATCTAATTTATCAAAAATATCATCCAAAAGAAGAATTGGTTTAAATCCAATTTTTTTGGTAATAAAATCAAATTGAGCAAGTTTTAGAGAAATTAAAAAAGATTTTTGTTGTCCCTGAGATCCAATTTTTTTAACACTGTGTTCATTCATTTTAAATATAATATCGTCTTTATGTATTCCACAACTAGTATGAAAACTAATTTTGTCTTTTTCTAAAGATTCTTTTAATAAATTAGAGAATGAATTATCATTAAGTTGAGATTTATATTCTAAATCTACTGATTCATGATTTGATGATATTTCTCTATAAAAATCATTAAATACTGGAGTTAACTCTTGTAGAAAATCTTTTCTTAATTTATAAATTTCATTTCCATATTTAATTAAATTATTATCATAATTTTCTAAACTAATTGGATCAAAATAATTTCTATCATTAAATTGTTTAAGTAGGCTATTTCTTTGTTTTAAAATCTTATTATAATTAATAAGATTAATTAAATAGTTTTGATGAAATAGTGATATACTACTATCTAAATATTTTCTTCTTGTATCACTTCCCTCTAAAATTAAATTTGAATCAGTTGGTGATATGATAATTATTGGATAACTCCCAATATGATCAGAGAAACGATTGTATCGTTTTTTATTTTTTTTTAAAATTTTTCCTTTACTTAGACTGTAATTACATATAATTTCGTCTAAATCATCATTCATAAACATCCCTTTAATCATAAAAAAATCTTGATTAAATTGTATGCTATTACTATCAATATGATTAAAATAGCTCTTTGTTAGAGATAAGTAGTGAATAGCATCTAAAATATTAGTTTTTCCTACACCATTATTTCCAACAAAACAGTTAATTTTTTCATTGAACTGAAAATTAGTTTCAGAATGATTTTTAAATTGAAAAAGAGAAAGTTCTTTTAGATACACTGAATAATTTAAATTTTTATTTTAGTATAAAAATATCGTTTAGAATAAATTAATGATATAATTACTAAAAAACCTATATTTGCGATCCAAAAATAAGATATAATGGCTAAAAAAAATAATAAAACTGAAGATCAATTTGCTCAAGTTGAAGGTGCTTTAACAAAAACTGAGCAGTTCTTTGAAGATAATCAAAAGAAAATCGCAAGAGTATTTAGTATTGTTATTGGTGTTGTTGCACTTTTTCTTGGTTACCAAAACTTTTATTTAGAACCTTTAGAGAAAGAAGCTCAAACAGAAATGTTTAATGCTGAAATTAATTTTGCTAAGGATTCATTCAATCTAGCTCTAAATGGTGATGATCAATATTTAGGATTTATTGATATTGCCGATGATTATTCAAATACAAAAGCTGGAAAACTAGCTAATTATTATGCTGGTTTATCTTATTTATATATAGGTGAATTCGAAGATGCAATTGATTACTTAGAAGATTTTAAATCTGATGATATTGTTTTATCATCATTAGCTATTGGTTGTATCGGTGATGCTTATCTTGAACTTGATGATCAGGACAAAGCTATGAATTACTACAAAAAAGCTGCAAATAACCATAATAATGAATTTACAACTCCTAGATTTTTAATGAAACAAGCTACTGTTCATGAACTTCAAGGAAATTATGAAGAAGCTCTTGATATTTATAATGTAATTAATGAGGATTATAGACAGTCAAGGGAAGGCCAGAATGTAGCAAAGTATATCGAAAGAGCAAAAAATAGATAATTAATTTTCTATTATATGGCAACTCAAAATAATAATCTTTCTGATTATGATAAATCTAACTTGCCAAATGTCTCAAAAATGAGATTTGGTATTGTTGTGTCACAATGGAATGATAATATAACAGATGGTCTTTACAAAGGAGCATATAACACATTGTTAGATTGTGGTGTCTCAAAAGATAACATCATAAAGTTAGAAGTACCTGGAAGTTTTGAGTTAATTTATGGTACTAAAA
The DNA here is from genome assembly GCA_902579065.1 of uncultured Bacteroidota bacterium. Taxonomy (GTDB): domain Bacteria; phylum Bacteroidota; class Bacteroidia; order Flavobacteriales; family BACL11. Next base: position 3,440 of record CACHFI010000043.1, on the reverse strand, counting down.
TTTTATACAAAAGAAATTGTGATGCTATTATATGTTTGGGAAGTGTTATAAAAGGAGAAACTAAACATTTTGATTATGTATGTCAAGGAGTTACAAATGGTATAAAAGATTTAAATATTGCCCTAGATATTCCTGTAATATTTGGAGTTCTAACAGACAATACAAAAGAACAAGCGATCAATAGATCCGGAGGTATTCATGGTAATAAAGGAGTTGAAGCAGCTATTACTGCAATAAAAATGGCTCATTTAAATAGAAATTAATTTAATAAGAATTATAATATATCTAAAAAGAAAAAAGTATAAATTTGTCGCCCAATCTAATGGTCTCGTAGCTCAGCTGGATAGAGCATCTGCCTTCTAAGCAGACGGTCATAGGTTCGAATCCTATCGAGATCACAAAGCCTCTATTTTAGAGGCTTTTTTTATTATCATAAAAAGAATTTTATTTAAAGATATTTTCTGTCAATATAAAATGTTCCAAATGGAATGAGAGAAGCAAATAAAATAACACCGAAATTTAGAAGATTCCAATTCTCTTTTTTTCTTAAAAGAAATGCAAATATTATATAAAGGATGAACAAAATACCATGAGGCATTCCTAATAACTTTACATAGCTATCATCATTTAATCGATATTTAAAATAAAGTCCAAATGTCATTAGTAAAATGTATGATATCCCTTCTAGAAAAGCGATTATTCTGAATGGTAATTTCATTTTTAAAAAATATATTATAAAAGCCCTATCAAATGATAGGGCTTTTCTTTTGCGGAGAGAGAGGGATTCGAACCCCCGGTACATTGCTGTACGCTGGTTTTCAAGACCAGTGCATTCGACCACTCTGCCATCTCTCCAAGTGGGATGCAAAAATATAAATATTTTCAATCCATAAAAACTTTATAAGCCTTAATTATAGCCTGGTTATATCAATTTCTTAATTTAGCATTATATGATATCAAAGACAATTAAATTTATTGTATATCCTTTCTTTTGGATTTTATCATTAATTCCTCTCCCCTTCCTTAATCTTTTTTCTTTTCTGATTGCAAATTTCTTTACTTACAGAAAAAAAATAATTATTTCAAACATTAAGATTGCTTTTCCAAATAAAACTAAGCGTGAGATTAACAATATTTATAAAGGATTTAAATTATATTTTTTAAATCTTATTTGGGAAATAATTAAGATGTTCTCTTCAAATAATAACTTCTATAAAAAGCGTATTAGAGTTTCAAATATTGATATTATTAATGATTATTTTAATAATAATAAATCAGTTATCATAATTGGGGGTCATTTTAATAATTGGGAATGGGCAGGTCCTATCTTATCTCAAATTGGAAATCATTATTTTGTAAGTGTTTATAAGAAGTTATCTAATAAATTCTTTAACAACTTTATGATTAAATTACGTTCTAGATTTGATATTGATGCTGTAGAAATGAATGATTTGATTAAATATTTATTTAATAATGATAAATGTAAAATGATAGCGTTGATTTCTGATCAAAATCCAGTCATTGATGAGAATACAATGTGGCTTTCATTCTTTGGTCATTCAGTACCTGTAATTGATGGTCCTGAAAAAATTGCTAAAAAATTTAATTACCCTGTTTTATTTTGTGATATTCAAAAAGAAAATAATGGTTTTTATAATATTACTTTTGAAACTCTTGAGGAAAACCCAAAAGAAAGTACAGATGGTGAAATAACAAAAAAGTTTTTTAAACGTTTAGAAAAACAAATAAAGGAAAATCCAAATAATTATCTTTGGTCTCATAACAGATGGAAACACAAAAAATAAAAACTGCAATAGTAATTCTTACATTCAATGGAATTCATTGGATAAAAAAATTTCTTCCCGTTTTGATTGAAAAAAGTAAGGATGTTAATATATATATTGCAGATAATGCTTCCTCTGACGGTACAATAGAATATGTAAATAACAACTATCCAAATATTGCAATATTACAGAATCACAATAATGAAGGGTATGCAAAGGGATATAATGATGCATTAAGGTTTCTAGATGAAAAATATTATGTTCTAATAAATTCTGATATTGAAGTTACTGACAACTGGATAAATCCAATTATTAATTTAATGGAGAATGATCTTGATATTGCAGCATGTCAACCTAAAATTTTGGATTATAATAACAAAAGTAATTTTGAATATGCTGGTGCAAGTGGAGGATATATTGATTCACTTGGATACCCATATTGTCGTGGAAGAATTTTTTCAACTATTGAAGAGGATTCTGGTCAATATAATGATATCAAAGAAGTATTTTGGGCTTCTGGGGCATGTATGTTTTTAAGAGCTGAGCATTTTAAAAGTGTAGATGGTTTTGACAACGATTTTTTTGCTCATCAAGAGGAAATTGATCTGTGTTGGAGATTAAAAAACAAGGGATATAAAATTATGGTTAATCCAGAATCAACGGTTTATCATGTAGGTGGCGGAACTTTGGATTCTTCATCCCCTTTTAAAACCTATCTAAATTTTAGAAATAATTTATTTATGCTTTATAAAAACCTTACCGTTTTTAAATTATTAATTACACTCTTTTTAAGATTACCATTGGATGGAATAGCAGCAATAACATTTTTAAAAAAAGAAAATGGATTAGGACACTTATTCTCAATTTTAAGAGCTCATTTACTTTTTTATATCTCTTTACCCCTATTAACTATAAAACGTTCTAAAATCAAACAAAAGAATAATTTATTTGGATTTTCCTCATATAGTATTTTATTTAAATATCATTTATTGGGACAAAAAAAATATTCAGAACTTTAAGCTTTCTAGTGCTAATCTGTAAGAATCCAATCCAAAACCACAAATAACTCCTAAACAGTTTTTAGATAATAGAGATTTTGTTCTATATTCTTCTCTAGAATAAATATTTGATATATGTACTTCTATTACATTACAATCAATAGAAGATACAGCATCTGAAAGTGCAATAGAGGTATGTGAATAACCACCACCATTTAATATAATATAATCATAAGTAAATCCAACTTCATGTAATTTATCAATTAATTCTCCTTCTATATTTGATTGAAAATATGATAAGTTTATATCTGGAAAAAGCTTTCTTAAAGAATTATAATAGTCATCAAAAGAAACATTGCCATAAATATCAACCTCTCTTTTACCTAATAAATTTAAATTTGGACCATTAATAATTATTACTTTCATAAAACAAATTTATAAAAATGAGTTGGGAGAGTTCAATAAAGGAATTCAAATATTATTTACAAATAGAACGTTCATTAGCTGAAAACTCTATATTATCTTACATCAGAGATATTAATAAATTAGCTGATTACTGTAAAGTGAAAAACAAAGGTGAAAAATCTGTTACAACAAAAGATTTAAGGAATTTTATAACATATCTTAATGATAATAAAATTTCTGCCAGATCTCAAGC
>CACHFI010000042.1 GCA_902579065.1 uncultured Bacteroidota bacterium | reverse complement strand
ATCCCAATCTGTGTCTAGTGGAGTTGTTTATCAATGGGTCGACTGCAACGACAACTTTGCTCCTATTTTAGGAGAAACAAATGCAACATTTACTACACAAACCCCTGGTGATTATGCCGTGGAAATAAGCCTGAACAATTGTTCGGTAATTTCGGATTGCTACACAATTGCTGTGATCTCGGATGTTGAAGGTTTAAATTCAAAATACGGAATTCAACTCTTTCCTAACCCTACAACAAATGATCTTATCCTTTCATTAAAGGGTGTTAATGTTGTAGACATTGTTGTTATAGATACTCATGGAAGGGTATTGCTAAAGCAGCCAGATTTAGTTGATCAAGATCGCATTAGCCTATCTACTTATGTTGCTGGCACTTATTTTGTAAAAATTATAACCCCAGAACAAAACAAAACAATAGCCATAACTAAGCAATAATGAATTTTTAGGCTACAGATGGATAAAGAAGGCTCTTGTTTTCTTATGCAAAAACTTTTTCTGTTACTACTTCGTTTTCTTCTTCTGATTTAATATGTACTAATAAGTCTATAATCTTATTTGAGTATCCCCACTCATTATCGTACCAACTAATAATCTTAAAAAATGTTGGGGACAGCTCTATTCCCGCTTTAGCATCAAATATTGATGTTCTGCTGTCCGACATAAAATCTGTAGAAACAACATCTTCTTCAGTATATCCCAAAACACCATCATACCTTGAGGATTTGCTTTCTGCATGCATAACACTACAAATCTTCTTGTAGGAAGTTTCTGAACTTAAATTAACCGTTAGATCTATTACAGAAACATTAGCTGTTGGCACTCTAAAAGCCATTCCTGTTAACTTTCCATTCATTGAAGGAAGAACCTTTCCAACAGCTTTTGCAGCCCCTGTTGAAGAGGGGATAATATTTTGATAAGCGCTTCTTCCAAGTCTCCAATTGCTTAAGCTAGGACTGTCAATAGATTTTTGAGTTGCCGTAACAGCGTGAATTGTTGACATTATTCCGTTTTCAACACCAAAATGCCTGTCTAAAACCTCAACTATAGGCGCCAGACAATTAGTTGTACAAGAAGCATTAGAAACAATATTAAAATCTGTCTTGTAATCATTATGATTCACTCCCATTACAAATGTTGGTGTATCATCTTTTGCTGGGGCAGACAAAACCACTTTTTTTGCACCAGCCTCTAAATGTTTTTTTGCTAATTCTGTAGTTAAAAACACCCCTGATGCTTCAATTATATAATCTGCACCAACGTCACCCCAGTTAATGTTAGATGGGTCTCTTTCGCTAGTTACTCTTATTTTTTCTCCATTTATAATTAGGCTATTATCGTCGTGTTCAATTACTGCATCTAATTTTCCATGGCTTGAATCATATTTTAGAAGGTATGCTAAATATTCTGCAGGATAAAGATCGTTAATTGCAACAACCTTAAGCCCTTCTCTTTTTAGAATGTTTCTTAGAGCAAGCCTACCTATTCTTCCAAAACCATTAATTCCTATTTTCATAATGTATAAGTTTTAATACTGCAAAGTTAGTGTATAGTATACACTTTAGGGCATATTTTTTTATTTTTTTTTATATGAGTGTCCAAAATACACTATGTTTGCCTTCAAATTTGAATTATGATATTAATTGCTGACAGCGGATCAACAAAGTGTAGCTGGGCTATTTGCGACAACAAGGGAGAGATTATTGACAGGTGTAGTACAATTGGTTTTAACCCTTATTTCATCTCCTCAGCCAAGGTTTTAAAACATTTAGAAAGTTGTGAGCTACAGGAAATTAAAGAACGTATTTCTGAGGTGTATTTTTACGGAGCCGGATGTTCTTCTGAAAAAATGAATGCTATCATAGAAAAGCCTTTCAAAAAATTCTTTTCAAGAGCCAATGTGCATATTCATCACGACTTAGATGCGGCATGTTTTTCAATGTATGAGGGTGAACCTGCAATCACGGGAATATTAGGAACCGGATCAAACTCTTGTTTCTTTGATGGAGAAAAAATTTATGAAAACGCGCCTTCATTAGGGTTTATGCTTGGAGACGAGGCTTCTGGAAACAATTTTGGAAAAAAATTACTTTGCCTATATTTTAATAATGTTTTAGACGAAGACCTCAAACAAAAATATGAAGAAGAGTTTGAGACAGATATAGCTAATATCAACAGCAATGTATACAACAATTCTCGTGCCAATGTTTATTTAGCTAAGTTTTTTCCGTTTGTTTCTGACAACAAAGACCATTCTCAAATGCATTCTCTAATCATGAAAACGTTAGATGAGTTTTTTAGACTACATATCTGTTGCTTCGAAGACTATAAAAAGGTTAAAATTAATTTTATTGGCTCTGTCGCTTTCTTTTTACAAGAAGAAATAAAAAAGACTGCCGAAAAACACAACTGTACAATTGGGCATATTGTAAAAAACCCAATAGACAAGTTAATAGAATATCATTTCAAAAACAGATAACGTTTTTTAAAGATCAAATTTTATTCCCTGGGCAAGCGGGAGCTCTTCGGTATAATTAATTGTATTTGTTTGCCTTCTCATGTAAATTTTCCATGCGTCACTACCGCTTTCTCGACCCCCTCCAGTTTCTTTTTCTCCGCCAAAAGCCCCGCCAATTTCTGCGCCACTTGTTCCAATATTAACATTAGCAATACCACAATCGCTTCCTGAGGCAGACAAAAACCTTTCTGCTTCTCGAAGATTTGTTGTCATTATTGCTGAAGACAAGCCCTGTTTTACTCCGTTTTGTATTTTTATTGCACTGTCAAGATCAGCATACTTCATGACATAAAGAATTGGAGCAAAAGTTTCTTCTTGAACAATGTCATAATGGTTTTCTGCTTCAACAATTACAGGTTTTACATAACAACCACTTTCATAGCCTGATCCAGAGATAACACCCCCTTCAACTAAAACCCTTCCTCCTTCAGCTTTTGCCTTTTCAATTGCGGCCAAGTAAGTTTCTACAGCTTGCCTGTCTATTAGAGGCCCAACATGGTTGTTCTCATCTAGCGGATCTCCAATTTTTAGCTGAGTATACGCGTTAGACAGCTTTGAAACCACCTCATCATATACTGACTCGTGAATTATTAATCTTCTAGTTGAGGTGCATCTTTGACCACAAGTTCCTACAGCCCCAAATAACGCACCAATAATTGTTATCTCTAAGTCCGCGCTTTCAGAAATTATGATTGCGTTATTTCCCCCCAGCTCTAATAAAGACTTTCCAAATCTTGATGCAACTTTTTGGCCAACAATTCTACCCATTCTGGTTGATCCTGTTGCGGAGACAAGAGGAATCTTTTCATCAGCCGTTAAATACTCACCAACCTTAAAATCACCATTTACCAAACAAGAAATTCCTTCTAGTAAGTTATTTTCTTTAGCAACCTCAACCCAAATATTTTGGCAAGCAACGCTACATAATGGAGTTTTTTCTGAAGGCTTCCATATACATGTGTCTCCACAAATCCAAGCTAAAGCGGTATTCCAACACCAAACCGCAACTGGAAAGTTAAAGGCCGAAATTATTCCCACCACACCAAGAGGGTGGTATTGTTCATACATTCTGTGTCCCGGTCTTTCAGAGTGCATCGTTAGCCCGTGTAATTGCCTAGAAAGACCAACAGCAAAATCACAAATATCTATCATTTCTTGAACCTCGCCAAGTCCCTCTTGTAATGATTTCCCCATTTCGTATGAAACCAGCTCACCAAGAGGTTGTTTGTATTTTCTTAACCTCTCCCCATATTGCCTTACTATTTCTCCTCTTTTTGGCGCAGGTACTTTTCTCCAATATTCAAAGGCTGCTGCTGATGTGCTTATCACTTTTTCATAATCTGATTTTGAACATGAAGTTACGCTTCCAATCAAAGCTCCATCTACAGGTGAGTATGAATCTATCTTAGCCCCCTCGCCAAAACTCTCTTGTCCTGTTGAAACCCCAAAATTAAGATCTTTAATGTTTAGCGCTTGAAGCGACTTTTTAATGTTGTTGTTTGTGGTTGTTGTCATTTTTAGAAATAATTGATTTGTAAAAATTTAGTGTGGCTTTTTGTAATTGAATTTCTGTATTAATTAGTTTTCAGAATCATATTCGTCTAATTCGTATTCCTCTAATTCTTCATCTATTTCTCCTTCAAATAAATCGTCATTTTCTGCTACTTCAATGTTTTTCTTGTGTTTAATTAAAGACCAAGTCATTATCAAGCATGATGCCAATATAATAAACAACAAAACGCCATTAAAGTCATATTTTTCAGTGAGCTCTTTCGGAATAGCAAAAAACAGTAAAATGGTTATAAGACCTCTTGGCGCTAAAAATATTTGCGGAAAAATGTTTTTGCCACTAAAAATGAAAAGACATATTGCTCTAACAACATATATAACTAACAAAAGAGCCAGGCCTATTGCTATAGATTTTAAATTAAACATTGAACCAACAGATACAGACCAGCCAAAAATTATGAAGAAGAAGGTTCTTACCACAAAAGCAGATTCTCCAGTTACTACCTTAAAGTCAGACAATATGCTTTCAACTTTTGTCTCATCAATAAGTTTTGAAAGGCCTCCGGAGAAAAAAACCTTATAATTATTTAATATCATTCCAAAAATTAAAATGATAATTAAAGACGAAAGGTGAAAAAGTTTCCCCACAGCATACAGAAGCAGTAAAATTGATATTAACAAAAACAGTTTATCATGCCCCTTGATGTTTTGAAAAAGATACACTAGTACATATGAAATAATTATAGAAAAAATAATTGTAAAGGCAAGATTCCCAAAAACCTCACCATAAATTTCTGACTTGCTGTCTGGCCCCAAAAAACTTAAAAGGCTATAAAAAAGCACTATTCCAAGAATATCAGAAAAAGTACTTTCGTAAATCATGAATTCTTTTTTATAATCATCCAGCGATCCAAGGCTTGGTAATATAATTGCTGAGCTCAAAATAGAAAGCGGTACTGTAAATAAAAGAGCTTCTATCATTGGCATTTCAAGCGCGTAATTCAAAATAAGGCTTCCAACATAAGCTGTTGCAAAAAGTCCAATTATTGCTGTAGACAAAGACTTGAAAATCAAGCCCGCTTTTTCTTTTATAAGTTTAAGGTCAAGTGCGGCTTCTAAAACAATAAGGGCCAGACCAACAACGCCCAAAATCTTCAGTATGGAAAATAGGTTGGGACTACCCATTTCGGAAACAAAAAAGCCAAAGTTTATAAGCATTCCTGTAAATATTAGCAGCAGTACTGAGGGAATGCCTGATCTCTTTGAGTACAAATTAAAAAAGTACGACAAAATTATAGTAGAAGAAAAAATAATAATAAGAACGATTGGGTCTATACTGTTCATTGTTAAAAAAGTTTAATTATATCGTTTCCATTTGCGTATAAAACTAACGCTAATAAAATTAGCATCCCAACAACCTGGGCATATTCCATAAACTTTTCTGGTGCTGGTTTTCCAACAACTATTTCATAAAGCAAAAAAGCAACATGCCCGCCATCAAGAGCGGGAATTGGCAAAATGTTTAAAAATGCTAGCATTAAAGATAAAAACGCTGTTAGGTTCCAAAAGCGCTCCCAATCCCATTGGGCAGGAAACAGACTTCCTATTGCTCCAAACCCCCCAACTCCTTTATATGCTCCAGAGTCTGGATTAAGAATAAGTTTAAACTGGTCAATATACCCTCCTAATTTAATAGCCGCCTTGTTTAGTCCTGCTGGAAAAGAGCCTAATAGTGTATATGATTTAGATGTCATTTTATAAACCCCGTATTCTTCAAGCTGGTTTAAGCTTAATAAGGCTGGATAAAAACCTATAGTGCCGCTTTCACTGACTTTGGTGTTCAGAACCAACTCTTCATTGCCTCTTAAAACCTTAATTGACGCATAAGAATCAGCATAATTAGACAAAACCCCAGCAACTTGGTCGTGGTATTTAATTGGCAATCCTTCAATTTCAATGATCTGATCAAGAGGAGCAAGTCCTGCGGCTTCACAATTAGAGTTTTCTATAAACGAGCTGATTATTGCAGGAACTCTTGGGTAAAAGAGCATTGATTTTTCGTTTTCTATTAGTCTTTCAATAAAATCAGCTGGTAGTTTTACCTCTATTGTTTTTCCATCTCTTTCAACATTAACGACCTCTGCAACAAGCATCTTTTCTACTATTGAGCTAAATCTTTCGACAGACTCGCCGTCAACGCCAATTATCTTATCTCCAGTTGAAAAACCTAATTCGGAAGACAGTTTATCAACACACCAAACACCGTCGACAAGGTTTTTATTAGACAAAAACTTATCTCCATAAGCATACAGTGTCATTGAATATATAAACACCCCTAATAACAAATTAACTATTACACCACCTGTCATTATGATAAGTCTTTGCCAGGCTGGTTTCGCCCTAAACTCCCAGTCTTGAGGTGGTTTTTTCATTTGTTCCTTATCCATTGACTCGTCAATCATTCCCGCAATTTTTACATACCCCCCCAATGGCAGCCACCCAACTCCATATTCTGTTTCTCCAACTTTTTTCTTAAAAATCGAGAACCAGGGATCAAAAAAGAGATAAAATTTTTCCACTTTAGTTTTAAAATATTTTGCAGGTAAAAAATGCCCTAGCTCATGTAAAACAACCAAAATTGATAGGCTTAATATTAACTGAAGTGCTTTTATAAGTATTTCCATTTACAGCATGCTTTTTGCAATTTGTCGAGCCTCATTATTTGACTCAATTAAATCATTAAGTGATGGGCTTTTCACAAAATTAGTTTTTTCAAGACAATTACCAATCAAATCAAACATATTTAAAAAACCTATTTTGTTGTTTAAAAAAGCTTCTACCGCTATTTCGTTTGCTGCATTAAGAACACAAGGGGCGTTTCCTCCTTTTTCCATTGCCTTGTAGGCAAGGGCAAGGTTTTTAAAAGTCTCTGTGTCTGGTTTTTCAAAAGTAAGATTTGGGTGTTGGAAAAAATCAAATCTTTTAAAATTGTTTTTTAATCTTTTTGGAAAACCAAGCGCGTATTGAATTGGCAGCTTCATGTCGGGAAGGCCAAGCTGAGCTTTAATGGAGCCGTCTTGAAACTGAACAGCTGAATGGATTATTGATTGGGGGTGTACAACAACATCTATTTGTTCTGGGGTTAAATCAAAAAGCCACTTTGCC
>CACHFI010000041.1 GCA_902579065.1 uncultured Bacteroidota bacterium | reverse complement strand
GATGAAGGATCTCCTTCTACACTTCAAATAGTGGATATAAGTGACTTACCCAATTCAGTAAACACCGTATATGATTCTAACAATTTATTAAACAGAGTACATAATATATTTATTGATACAGCAACAGCAAAATTATATGCTTGTGCAACTGGAGATGCTATGGAGGTATTTAGTTTATCAAATCCTGAAAATCCAACATTAATTCACACTTACAATGATGTAGGACATGTACATGATGCATATGTAATTAATGATACCGCTTTTTTAAATTGCGGCAATGATGGATTAAGAATTATGGATTATTCTAATGTTGTTATAGCAGGTGATTTACCAATAGAACTTGCTTCTTTCACCTCTTATCCTGACGCAGGATACAATCATTCTGGTTGGCTAACTGATGACGGAAATATATATGCCATGCAAGACGAAAATCATGGATATGATGTGAAAATTTTAGATGTTAGTGATTTTTCAAATATTACAGTTCTTTCAACATTTAATTCAGGTGTTGATCCTAATTCAATGGCTCACAATGGAATAATAAAAGATAATCTATTATATATAGCTTACTATCATGATGGACTAAGGGTATTCGACATAACAAATCCTTCAAATCCTGTCCAAGTTAATAATTATGATACATACCTTCCAAATGATCATGTCTCATACAGAGGTGCTTGGGGTGTTTATCCATATTTGGAATCTGGAAATGTTCTAGTATCAGATATGCAAACTGGATTATATCTTTTTGAATTATCAAATTCATCTACTTATGTATCAGAAGATAAGAAGTCAATTTCTGTTTTTCCAAATCCTGCTTCTTATGAATTTATCATAAATAATGATTTATCAAATAGGTTAGAAATATGTGATGTTTTGGGTAAGCCTGTAATGAATTATAATCTATTTAAAGGAACGAATTTTTTAAATAGAAAAAATTTGAAGAATGGAGTTTATATTTTAAAATTCTATAGTCTCGACACTTTAATAAGTACTGAAAAAATTATTTTTGAATAAATGAATTTAAGGGATAAATATGAAGCAATTATTGGACTTGAAGTTCATGCACAACTTAGAACAAAAACGAAAGCCTATTCAAATGATGAAAATGTCTATGGTGCTAAACCCAATTCAAAAACATCAGTAATAACCCAAGGACATCCTGGAACACTTCCTGTTAGCAATGAAAAAGTTATTGAATATGCAGTTAAATTAGGTGTTGCCGTTAATGCAAATATTAGAGAGAGAAATGAATATGCTAGAAAAAATTACTTCTATGCCGATCTGCCAAAAGGTTATCAAATAACTCAAGATAAGACTCCAATTTGTAGCGGTGGTTTTATTGAAATTATGGATGATAATGACAATTATAAAAATATAAATATTACAAGAATTCATATGGAAGAGGATGCTGGTAAAAGCATTCATGATCTTGACCCTTTTCATAGTTTAGTAGATTTAAATAGAGCTGGCGTTCCTCTTCTTGAAATTGTTTCTGAACCCGAAATAAAAAGTTCAAATGAAGCTTATCAATATATATCAGAAATTAGAAAATTAGTAAGATATTTAGATATCTGCGATGGAAATATGGAAGAAGGGAGTTTAAGATGTGATGCTAATGTTTCTGTTCGCTTAAATGGTTCAGAAAAATTTGGAACAAAAGTTGAAATAAAAAACATGAATTCCATAAGAAATGTAAAAAATGCTATCGATTATGAAATTGACAGGCAAATAAGTTTACTTGAGAATGGAAAAGAAGTTATTCACGAAACTAGAGGCTTTAACGCTGTTAATGGAGAAACATTATCACAACGTCACAAAGAAGAAGCAAATGATTATAGATATTTCCCAGAACCCGATCTTCAACCAGTTATTGTAAGTAAGAAATATATAGATGATATTAAAAGCTCTTTACCGCCCTTACCAAAAGAATTATTAGAAAAATTCACAACTGATTATAAACTTTCAAAATATGATGCAAAAATTATTATTGAAGATAAGAACACCGCAATCTACTATAACAAACTTTGTAAACACACTAAAAATTATAAAGCTGCTGCGAATTTCATGAACGGAGTCATCAAATCATACCTTAACGAAAATGCAAAATCAATTAAAGAATTTCAAGTATCCCCAAAAAATATTGCTGAATTAATTTCGTTAATAGATGAAAATAAAATAAGTAATTCTATAGCTACAGGAAAGATATTTCCAATGTTGGTTGATGGAGGATTAAGTGCCGAGAAAATTGCAATTGAAAATAATTGGATTCAAGAAAGTGATAGTGAAACATTATCTAAGCTTATTGATGAAGTAATAAATAAGTATCCTGATAAAGTAGATGAGTATAAAGCCGGTAAAAAAGGGCTATTAGGCTTATTTATAGGAGATGTTATGAAACTATCAAAAGGGAAAGCTGATCCAAAACTTACTAGCCAGCTGATTAGGAACAAATTAGATTAAACCATTTTGAAAAAAGATAAAATTTATTTTGCTTCTGATTTCCACCTTGGAAATACAAATTTAAAAGAAAGTCATCTCAGAGAAAAAAAGATAGTGGCTTGGCTTGATTCTATCAAAACCGATGCTAAATCTATCTATCTAGTTGGAGATATTTTTGACTTTTGGTTTGAATATAGTAAAGTAGTCCCTAAAGGTTTTACAAGATTATTTGGTAAGCTTGCTGAACTATATGATGAAGGTATTGATTTAAACTTGATAGTTGGAAATCATGATATGTGGACAAAAAAATACTTTGATCAAGAAATTGGTTTAAAAACTTATACTGACAGAATAATAATTGAAGAAAGCAATAAAAAAATATTAGTTTGTCACGGAGATGGTCTTGGAAATAAAAACTACAGATACAAGTTCTTAAAACAAATTTTTAGATCGTCAATATGTAGATGGTTATTTTCAAGAATTCATCCAAATCTAGGAATAAGTTTAGCACACTTATGGTCAAAAGCAAGCAGAAATAAAAATAGTGGTGACCAAATTATAAACCATGATCATTTATTAAATTACTGTATTGGATTACAAAAAAAACAACCAATTGACTTCTATGTTTTTGGACACATGCACTCTCCTATTGAGATTGACATCGATAAAAATTCAAAATATTTTAATACTGGAGATTGGATAACCAACTTTAGTTATTTAATTTTTCATGAAGGAAAAATGGAGATAAAAAAATGGTGCTAAAAAATAGCACCATTTAGTTTAATTTTATTTTTTTACTTATTTAGAATAAGTTTATCAATATTCAAAATCGTATTACCTTCTGAAACATTAATCAAATAAATTCCTTTATCAAGGTTGTTTAAATTTGTTGATAACTGTATATTATTTTCAAAAACTTCACCTTCAAAAATATTTTTAACTTCATTTCCAAGTATATCAACTAAGCTAACAGTTATATTTTTATCTTTAACATTAGATATCATAATATTAACATCTCCTATAGTTGGATTTGGAAATACATTAATTCTAGCTAGGGGATCAACATTTTGTTTCATTAAGTCATCTTCTTCACCAATCTGAATATCATCCAAGTAAAAATTATTACTTGCTCCAGTATTAGAATATTCAAATTTAAATTGAACATTATCATTTTTTAGAGCATTCTTTGTCATTACTGTATCTTCCCAATCTCCATTAGGAACATACTTATTTGTATATAAACCAGCCCTTGCAACGTGAAGATTAGTTAATTTTCCAAGAAAAGACCAATTATCACCACAATCAGTAGTATAGTATACACTTACTTCATTAGTTGGAAAAGTATTAACAGCAGCTCCAGTATATTTAAATTTAATTGCTGGCTTTGTATAAGCGCTTAAATTATAAGATGGTGATATTAAATTTTCAACGCCAAAACTTGAACCATCTTTAGAAGACATCATAACACATGATGAGGAGTTGTTATTTCCTTCAAACCAATCCCAACTATCTAAAGTACTAACGTTAAAAGCCCAATCACTTGGATTATCATTCGTACTTGCAACTTTCCAATCATTTTCGTCCTTAAAATTATCTTCAAATGCATATGAATATGACGAAGCAGTATTTGAAGAGGTAGTTGGGTTAACAGTAATAAATGCAGTTTTTACTTTTGTCGATGAACAACTATTACTGTAGTATGCAGTATAAGTTACCTTGTCAACATATCCTCTGTAGAAAGTAGTACCATCTAAGTTAAAATAAACCCCAAGACTATCAATTGGATGAGTAGTCATATTTGTAGCTCCCATGTTATTCAATTCTGCTTGTGTGCCTTGAACAATCATTTGAGATATGGTAGAATCATAAGATGTAGCATTTATTAAATCTAATGAAGATAAATTGTCAGATGAAACTTGTGTTTCTTCATTGTAATTTATAGTTAATGATACGTCATAAGTTCCAGCAGAATTATAATCATGCAAGTAGTTATTATCAACTGTACTTGTATTTCCATCTCCTAAATCCCAAAGGACTGATGTGATAGATGAACCAAACATTGATTTATTTGACTTAAACCATACCTCCTCACCTAGACAAACAGATGTATTTCCAAAACCTTCTTGAAAATCAGCTTGCTTATTACAAGATGGTGGGATTGCCCCATCATTTGTTCCAGTTGCAATAAGATTTTCTTCTTGCCACATATATTCTCTATATCCTAGACCACCATTTTCTCCATCAAGTGTTACATTAAATACATCAGACTGTCCTTCCGTAAACATTGTAACATACTGATCATCTGTATAATCCATATAGTTCATAAACATTTCTCCAGCCCAGTTTAATGAATCTGCTATACATCCTTGATTTTGTAGACCAACGTGGTATGGAAATGAATTTGTAGTAGGAAGTGGCCCTGGATTATCTCCAAAACCATTTGAATATCTCTGTGGAGGTGTATCAGCAACATTATCATCTCCACATACAGCATCTCCCCAAGTATGACGCAAACCTAACCAATGACCAACTTCGTGAGTTAATGTTGCTGATGAAGTATTAGCAAATTGAGCTGCATTACACACTACACCATCAGTCGACATACTTCCTCCGTATGGAAATTGAGCATAGCCAACTATTACTCCACCAGTTCCAGTTGCAGGCAAAGCTTTAACAAGCCAAATATTTAAATATTGGTAAGAGTTCCAATAACTTAAAGTTTTTATCTGATCACGTGGTTCTGTAACTACAGTTAGCTCAGATTGAATTCTGTTTATACCTGAAGTTGGGTTTCCATTTGGATCTTTTGTCGCCAAACGGAATTCAAGATCTGGTCTGCCCACAACTGCCGCAAAAACATCAGGAGTTCTATTAACAAACTTTGGGTCTTGACCATTAATATTTTTGTTTAATGCTGCAATCGCTTCCTTAATCTGAGCATCGGTTACATTTTCATTACCAAAATTATGAATAACATGAACTACAACAGGAATAATTCTTTTTCCAGTTGACTTTTCACTACGATCAATTCGACTTAATAATTTTGCGTTTTCTAGTTCTAATTGAAGATTTTTTTGCTCTAAAGATTTATAAAATTCAGGGAATAATTTTTTTTGCTTTTCAAAATCTGATAAGTGACTATCACAAGCTGAAGAGTCCGATAATGGAATTATGGTAAAAAGCGAAAAAACAAATAATAAAAGTGTAGATTTTAAATTCATGCTAAATCAGTTTAAGTAATTCTAGTTAACAAATATAGCAATAATAGATATAAATTTATTATGAAATCATAATAAGTTTGATCATCAAAAATAAAGTCTAAATGTGCTTTTCAGCGTGGTAGGATGAACGAACAAGCGGACTACTTTCAACGTGTTCAAATCCTAGAGATAAACCTACTTCTTTGAAGTATGCAAATTTTTCAGGTGTAATAAACTCAACGACAGGTAAATGTTTTTTTGAAGGTTGTAAATATTGTCCTAATGTTAGAATTTTAACTCCTACATTTCTCAAATCCTTCATTGACTCAATTAATTCTTCTTCAGTCTCTCCAAGACCTAACATAATTCCAGATTTAGTTCTAATCCCTCCTTCGTAAAGATATCTTAATGTATCTAAGCTTCGATCATATTTAGCTTGAATTCTTACTTTTCTTGTTAAGCTTCTAACTGTTTCAAGATTATGTGATACAACTTCGGGTTTTGCATCAATTATTGGTTGAATATCTTTTAATTTTCCTTTAAAATCTGGTATTAAAGTTTCCATTGTTGTATTTGGATTTACTTTTCTTATGGTATTAATTGTTTCAACCCAAATACTTGCACCTCCATCTTTTAAATCATCTCTGTCTACAGAAGTTATAACAGCATGTTTGACCTTCATCAACTTAATTGACCTAGCAACTTTTAACGGCTCTAATGTGTCTACAGCTAATGGTCTTCCAGTTTTTACATTACAAAAACCGCAAGATCTGGTACAAATATTTCCTAATATCATAAAAGTTGCTGTTCCTGCTCCCCAGCATTCACCCATATTTGGACAATTTCCACTTTCACAAATAGTATGAAGATTTCTTGATTTTGTAATTTCCCTTACCTTTTTGTAAGCCTCACCTGTTGGAAGTTTAACCTTAAGCCATTTTGGCTTTCTTGGCTTTACTTCTTTTGAATCAGCATTATCTGATTTTCCTTTGTTATTCAAGTTAATACTTGACCAATTTTTTAAAACTTCTTTGGACTCCAATGTCTAGATTTTTTTGTCAGAAACTATATCTTTACTGGTAACCCCTTCACAAGGCTCTTTATATATTCCACATGAACTAAGAGCAGTTAAAAACGTAAACAAACTAAAAATGATTAATATTTTTTTCATGTTTTTTTTGCAAAAATACGTTTTTGTTTTCTAAAATGATACAAGAAAAGTGATAGACTTATTTATATTTGATGTTGATAAAATTATGATTGAAATAGATTTAATAACTAATAAGAAATGGAGAGATATTCTTGAGCCAGAATTCTCAAAAAAATATTTTAAAGATTTAAATAGTTTTTTGAAAAATGAATACTCAAATTACAATATATATCCACCAAAAAAAGAAATTTTTAATGCTTTAAATCAATTAGATTTTGATGAGGTAAATGTTATTATTATTGGCCAAGATCCATATCATGATAAAAATCAAGCAAACGGAATTGCCTTTTCAATTAACAACGGAATTGATTATCCACCATCATTGAAAAATATTTTAAAAGAACTAGAGCAGGATCTAAATAAAAATACATCCAATGTAGAACTTAAAAATTGGTCAAAACAGGGTGTACTTTTATTAAACTCAATTTTAACTGTTAGAGAAAATCAAGCATCATCACATAAAGAAAGAGGGTGGGAAATTTTCACAACAAAAATAATTGAGCATTTAGCAAAAAAGCAAAAAGACTTAATCTTTTTGCTTTGGGGAAACTATGCTTCCAATAAAATTAAAAAAATTGATATGACAACTCATCATATACTTAAAACCTCACATCCTTCACCACTTTCATCATATAGAGGTTTTTTTGGCTGCAGACACTTTTCAAAAACCAACGAAATTTTAAAGAAAATAAATAAAAAGGAAATAAAATGGGTATAAAGTATACTATAGCTCTTTTGTTTTTTGCCATTATTAATTCAAATGCACAAACAGAAATTTTAAATAATGTAAGTAATTACATGAAAAATAAATTTGAGTATGAAAGTTTGCTGTTTGTTTCAATTGAAGATCAAAAAATGTATAAAATTAATTTAGGTGAAATTGTAAAGAAATATGATATATCATCATCTAAATACGGAACAGGTAGTGCTGAGGGAAGTAACAAAACACCAATCGGTCTGCATAGGGTTAAAGAAAAATATGGGGCAAATGTTCCTATTAACGGAAGAATGATAGGCAGAGTATTCTAC
>CACHFI010000040.1 GCA_902579065.1 uncultured Bacteroidota bacterium | reverse complement strand
AGTTCTATACGAAAATGATTTTGGCATATTATTAAAATTAAAATCTTTAATAAAACGCATATATGGAGATGTTCCTAAATTAAATTTAGAAAAGGGTTTAATATTTTTAGGTTGAGTATTATAATTGTATGTTACAGACCCTCTATAATTTACTGTTCTATTAAACTCAGTATTTATATTTCTTATAAAAGTTTCGTTTTTTGAATAAGAAACAGTAAAATTTTCAATATCATATACTCTGCTTTTTCTTTGTTCTTCTCCCTTTTTAACAGTCCTAGATTTTCTAACATTTGTAAAGTTGATACTATTTCTTTTCACATAATCTTGAGTAATGTGTTTTAAAGAATCTTTTTCTTCTCTTGAAGATAGAGTTTGTAATGAAGTAGAAAGTAAAATATCAGGATCAAGAGGATTATATTGTGGATTTCGAATTGACTCTGATCTTCCAATATACATTGGTATTTTCACTCCATTATTTTCAGGGAAAAATTTACCAAGATCGAAAGTTGATGAAAGATCGTATTGATATGCATTATACTTTTGTCTTTCGTTTACTTTCTTTTCAATACTTCCAAAACCAACTGTACTCATATTTCCAGATATTGTAACGTTACCTACATCTGCAACTCTAGCAGTTAATCTTCCATTTGCAGCCCAACCACCATATTCATCAAAATCAGTTAATCTAAGTTCGTTAACCCATATTTGACCACATTTTGAAAGACCATCATCTTCACTATTAAATGATGTCTTTTTGGGATTTCTTACTCCAATCATTATTGTTTTAACTTGCGATAAATTAGGATTTCCAACAACAGTAATTTTACCACCTGATGAATATTTTATATAGGGTGATGAAACATCAGCATTATTAAAATTTCTCTCTTGTTTTGCTAATTGAAAGATTTCAAAAGCAATATTTATTTCATTAGCTTCAGGCCAAATTTGCTCTGGTGAAGTTGCAAAATGTGGTGTTGCTTTCAAATTAATCTCATATTCATAAAAATTAGAAGTAAAATCTGTTCCTAATCGAATAAAACAGGATAGATCTCCATCCTTGAGATCGTCATTCTTTCCCTCAGCATGTACAAACATTTTTATACGTTTATATGCCCTCACATCAAGATCTGATGTTTTATATGCAGCCCTAGAATCACCATCTTTTAAATCACATACTTTTAAAACAAGAGCCTGCTCATTTTGCTGCCTTAGTGTTGTTGTTGTATTATCTATTTCTTGTTCAATTCCTGGAGGTAAAACATAATTAATTGGAGATCTATTTCCATTTTCCTCAATATTTACTGCAGAAACATCAAATGTAGTTTCATCTTGATCATCAATTGGAATATATTCGCCTGGTTCAGTTAGATCAAAATTATATCTTCTCCACTCACCTCTTACCAAATCAAAAGTTGCAAATCGACAAACTATTGGCTGAACAAAATTTGTAAAATTCATTCTAATAAATCTTATTGATTTAAAATCTTGAATACCACCTATTACTTTATCTGGTTGGTAAATTGGCACTCTAAATTGATACCATTTAATATTTCTTTGAGATCCATTTTCAGTTTTTACGCTTGTTTCTAAAATATCAGAAATGTAACTATCACCAACATCCATCCCAGGAAATAATTTTATTTTATACTGAAAATAACTTTCAGTTTCACTTAATGTATTATCCCTATTAATATCTTCGCTATTTGGCTGAGTAGAGGCAGATGTAGGATAGTTTTCAGGAGATTGATCAGTTGTAGATGAATTACCGTCTGTATTATTGTAATCTTTATACCTATCTAAGATTTGAGTAGAAGCATTGTCAAAATCAGTTCCTCTAAAATAATGAAAGTCATCTCCAGATGGATCATCTATTGCATTTTGATATGCAGTTGAATTAATTCCATAAA
Source organism: uncultured Bacteroidota bacterium (assembly GCA_902579065.1). Lineage (GTDB taxonomy): Bacteria > Bacteroidota > Bacteroidia > Flavobacteriales > BACL11. The sequence continues at coordinate 6,038 of CACHFI010000040.1, read as the reverse complement.
GAGATTCCACTTGTTGAATATAATTTGATTCAAAAAATAATCTTTCATCACTATTATTTAAACCATCTAATCCAACATCCTGAAATTCTCTTGAAAGTGGATCGTTATCAAATGCCTCGACTATTGAAAAATTTGTAGGCACTCTTCCCCACTCTGTTGTATCTACATCAACAACTAAAGAACTTGTTGGCAATCCATTTTCAAAACTTTTATATCCATCTTTTAGCACATCCTCAGAAACATTTCCAAGATTAATATACATATCACCTCCATTATGATTTATAAGACCATCCTCTGAATTAAAAGGATCCATCATCCAAAACTCGATAAACTCAATATTAGCTGCCTCAAAATCATTTGTTTCTAATTTTCTCATAATACCTGCCCAATTTTCTGCAGGATTATAAAGTTTTCCATCAGCTTTTAAACCATTAATTGTATAATTGTTGGGGCCTCTTTCTTCAGGATAGTATGCTACATCTAATACCGCAAGATTAGTGATTTGGCTTCCTAAATCAGGATCTCTGTTAGGGAAAACTTCGGTTTCCAAAATTTCTCTTACGTAGTGATAGGATTGTTGTTTAACTGTACTTCCATTAGCTAATGTTAGTGTTTTATTAATATTTGGAGGTGTGATAGAAGTATTTCTAAAAAATAATGGATCTATAGTATACCATGCAAGCTTTGCTCTTTTAAATCCAACTTCTAAATTATTGTTTAATGAGGCATTAGGAAATAGATCTTCTTGGCCTTGTGGTATACTGGCCATTCTCCATGCTCCCATATTTTTAATATCGATAGAGGTTTTGCTTGCTTCAAAATCATCTATGTATGAAACTCCTTCTTTTCCAACAGCTCTGTGATGCCCAGGAATTAAATGTGCAAATTCAGCTGTAGCAATTAATCTTGATTTTGCTTTTGTTTCAATTAGAGGAATAAAATCTACTGCCTTTGTCATCCATGGAGCTTCAGTTTGATAAGTACCATCAAGTCCCCAGATTGTATTGGATATAGGTTCATCTCCAGTATTTATTTTATCAGTATATGGCCTTTCAGTTAAATTAAGAACTGTTGCTCCTAAAACAAAATCCTTATTTATATCATAATCAGCATGTAAACCAACTAATGTTTTGTTCTGAATTCCAAACATTGAATTATTTTCTAAAGAGATCTTAATTGGAGTTCCAGAATTCAAAATTCCCTCATTAATGATCGTTACACGACCCATATTATAATCAACGGTGTAATCTTGATTTTCAACTAACTTTTGAGATCCTGCTGTCACTGTTACAGAACCCTCGGGAACATTCATAGCATTTAGTCTTATTTCAGCTCCAGAGGCACCTTGATAACTTCCTTTAATTCTAAATTTATTCAGCTCAGGATATTGTTGTGCCACAGTTAATGTAGAATCATAAAGAGCTTGAAAAACATATTTATCGGCCAATGTTTGGTCATTAAATTGAGCTCTTAAATGTTTACCAAATGGTTGTAAAACAGGAAAAATAATCCTTCCATTAGCTGCTTTTACAGTGAGCCCTTCAATGAAATCAAAAACCCCATCAGATTGATTATCTTGTTGTTGATCAAGTTGATCAACATTCATAATCTTAATTAGTGGTATTCCCTCAAGATTTCCCTCGGGGATATAGTTTGTTAACGCGCCTGATTCTTCTGTGTTTTCATAAACTACATCCAAAATAAACCCATTATTACTCATTTGATATGCACCAAGTGCATAAATATTTTTCATCATTAATTGCCAATTAGGATAGTTAGGAGAAAAATTTGTCCCTTTTAACAATTTTACAATAAGTGATTGTGGAGCAGTAGGGCCGGAAGTGGTGAATTCACCTACTTGAAAAGTGTTATTACCAACTGTATACTGAAATGCAACAGCTAAGACTTCATCGTTATTTAAGGCCTGATTAAGAGATATGTATCCTAACTGAGGGTGTAATGTATATTCGGACTCCGTTAATTTTCTTGCTCTTTCTAACTTCTCATAATCTTGACCATTCAAAAAACCAATACCAATTTGTGAAGAAAAAACATTGTTTACATCATTAATATCTCTTATTCCATTAAATTGATTTGTAAGAGATTCATACATGTCGTTTGCAGAATTATTGTCTGGAAAACCTCCTCCATTTGGTTGGGTAAATTGGGTGTTATATATATTTCCAATAGTTTCTCCTAAATCTAAAAATGACACAATATTTCTCGTGTCATTTGTAGTCCCAGTTTTATTTGTGATCCAAACCTCAACCTTTGTTATATTTATAGGAGAATTTACAAAGGGTAGCTGACTTAAAGCCTGGTCATAGTTTTCTTTAAAATAATGGGCTAAGAAAAAATGCTTATTTGATTCATATTGATCGGCATAAATATCAAATTCTGAAGTTTGAGCTCCTCCACTTACCTCAATTTCTGACATCGAGCTTTTTTGCTGAGATAAAATTCCTGTAATCGTCGTTCTTCCAAATTGCAATTGGGTTTTAAAACCAAATAAAGATTGACTTCCAGTAATTAGTGAACCATTTAAAGGCAAACTCACATTACCTACTTCAATTTTTTTAACTATTTCGTCCTCATACCCAGTATACTCAAGCTTCATATTATTTTCAAAATCAAATGTTGCTTCTGTATTAAAATTGGTGGTTAATTTTAACTTATCTCCAATTTTACCTATCACATTCATTTGAATTTTTTCTTGAAAATCAAATGTTGTTGTTCTTCTTTGCTCTTCAGTTAGAGAGGGATTGTCTAGTCTGTTTATTTTTAATCCAAAAATTAACTCTGCAGACCCTTGAGGTCGAATATCAACAGAATTACCTCCAAATACTTTGTCAAAAGCTTGTCCTGGAATATATAGTTTTGGAATACCTATTCTTGTATTTTGTTGATTACTCCTATCCTTTGATCTTTTATTCCAATATTCTGAAATTGATTTATCAAAATTATATTTTTGAAATTCTTCAAATGACAAAATTTCTGGCGTGCCTAATTTATACTCCCCTAATCTTTTTTGTATTAAATATTGATTAGTTACTGGATCATAAATAGTTTTAAAATTCAAATTTGAGGGTTGTTTCATAAATAACCCGCTGGATGAATTAGAGATATAAGGATAAGGCAGATTATATTGATTTTCTAAAGAATCAATTGTAGTTGATTTTACATTAAAGATTGAAATCAATGTAAAAAAGAAAACTAAAAAAAATTTATTTACGTTTTTCTCACTCAAGTTTAATCGTCTTTATAGACAGCTACATTTGACTAAGCGCCATCTTAACTAAATCTTCAACACTAGTAATTTCTGGGTTTTCTTTAAGTACTTTATCAATCTTTTGTTCAGCTCCTTTCTTTGCAAAGCCCAATGCTAGTAATGCAGATAACGATTCTTGCTTGATAGTATTGTCCTTTTGAAATAAAATATCTGATGTAGGCATTCCTTTTGATACTTTATCTTTCAAATCAATTATGATTCGCTGTGCTGTCTTTGCACCTATTCCTTTAACATGTTGAATTGCTGCAACATCTGCTGATGTTATATATGAAATAATTTCATCTGTATTGTAGGTTGATAATATGATTTGAGCAGTACTTGGCCCAACTCCTGAAACACTAATTAAATTTCTAAACAAATGACGTTCATTTTGATCAAAAAAACCATATAAGGTATGCGAATCTTCTTTAACTGATAAATGAGTAAATAATTTACACAATTCAGAATCAATTAAAGAATAAGTTTGTAATGATATATGAATCATATATCCAATACCATTGCATTCAATCACTACAAAAGTTGGTGTTTTTTCAATTAATTTACCGGTTATTTGTGTGATCATAATATTATGCTTTTAAAAAGAAAACCCTGTACAATGACAAGGTTTTTATTATTTTATATTTAACTGTGATTAATTAATTACTAATTTTTTTACTTCAACTAATCTTTTATTTACTACCAAATTACCGAAGTAAATACCTGAGCCAAATTCTTCAGTATTTATTTCTAAAGTACCAGTATAATCCAAATCGAAAGTTTTAATCTTATTTCCTAAGATATCAATTAAATGAAATTGAGAATTTTTTTCAGCTTTATAGCTTATAGATGTTTTACCATTCGAAGGATTAGGATAAAAATCATTAAGACCTATTTTGCTAATATCATTTATTGAACTTGGGCCAGAATCATTAAAGTGTATTGTTAAGCATGTAGAATCAGAAATATTTCCAAGAGGATAAAAACAATATTCAACTACAGCCCGAGCCGAAGAGATTTGGCCTGAGAATGCAGCATCGTAGTAACCTGTAAAATTAGTTGAATCAGCGAAACCTGCTGGAATAGTTCTAATTCCTGCTGGATCAGGTGATACATAAGTTGAAGATGGCCAACAACTTGTCCCCCAACAAAAATAATTTTGAGTTCCAGCTGCAGTATCAATAATATTTTTTTGACATCTTACATCTAGTGAGCTAGATGTGATATTTTTTACAATTATATATGATGCTATTGGCATTGCAGGATTACCAAAAACGTAATTATCTCCTATTAGTTCTATACTTTGAGCATTTGAACTAGAAATAAAAATATCGTGTGTAAGAAAAAATGATATAAATGATAGCGTAAGGAGAGTTCTTTTCATGAGTATTATTTTTCTCAAATATAGTAAATATTGATATAAGTTTTTTCGACTTAAAAAGTAGGAATATATAAGTTTTAAAGTTATATTTGTGAAAAACATTTAATATTAAAATATAATTTATGATGAAAAATCTACTTACTATAGCTTTAGCACTAGTGACGACTTTTGCTTTTGCTCAAACTTTTGTAAGTACAACTCCAGAAAATAAAAATGTTGTACTTGAAGAGTTTACAGGTATCTATTGTGGCTTTTGTCCTGATGGTCATGTTATAGGACAAGGCCTTCATGATGCTAACCCAAATGATGTTTTCTTAATTAACATCCATACTGGAGGATACTCTAATCCAAATGGTCCTAATGATCCTGATTTTAACACAATCTACGGAGCTGCAATTGGTACTGCATCTGGTTTAGCTGGTTACCCTGCGGGAACAGTAAACAGAGCTACTTTTCAAGGTATTTCTCCACAAGGAAGTCCAGGAACTACTGCTTTAAGCAGAGGAGATTGGGGTGCAGCATCTGCAATCATTCTAGCGGAGCCTTCGTATGTAAATCTTGGTGCACAAGCTTCATATGATATGTCAACTGGAATACTTACTGTTAATACTGAAACATATTATACTTCTACTACTACAAATGTAAATAACCTACATGTTGCTGTTGTAGAAAATAATGTTCCAGGACCTCAATCTGGAGCACAAAACTATAATCCGGGAGCAATTATTTCTGGACCATGGAGTCCAACATATAATCACCAACATATGTTAAGACACTTAATGGATGGAGCTCTAGGTTTAGAATATGCAGTAACAACTGCTGGTACATTTGTTCCAAATACACATACATGGACAATGCCAACTAATTTAGCTGCTGGACAATCAACTAATGGCTATTTCCCTGATTTAGATCCTACAAATATGGATGTTATAGCATTCATTGCTGAAGGCCCAGGTGAAATTATTACTGGTGTTCAAGCTGAAGTAGTTTGTATTTTCCCTAATGCTTATGATGCAAATGTAACTGCATCTTCTGCACCAGATGTAATGTGTGCAACTACTACTGACATTTCTATTACTTTTAGAAATTATGGAAATCAGCCACTAACATCATTAGATCTTACTTATGACATTAATGGAGGTACTCCGGGTACTTACAACTGGACAGGTAACTTATCATCAGGTGCTCAAACAACAGTAACTGTTCCTAATGTATCTTTTATTCCTCAGCCAGATAATTTTGGTAATCCTGGTAATACTGTAAGTTGGACAGCTTCTAATCCAAATGGACAAGTTGATCAAAACACTACAAACAATTCATCAGTTTCAAAATTCAGTCACAAAGAAACTTCTGGTGATGTTATTCAAGGTATTACAGCTGGAAATATAAGTG
>CACHFI010000039.1 GCA_902579065.1 uncultured Bacteroidota bacterium | reverse complement strand
TTTTAGAAAAGGTGTTGTTGAGTTTCCGCTTAATAATTTGAGCACTGGTGAGCACAGTATAAGATTTAAAGTATGGGATGTTTTCAATAATTCTACAGAGAAAACAATTAATTTTGAGGTTAAAGATGATGCAACAGTTGTTATTTCAAACTTTTTAAACTATCCAAATCCATTTACAAACCAAACTAATTTCTATTTTCAGAATAATCAATCTGGTCAAAAGATAAATGTTTCAATTGATATTTACTCAATTACCGGTCAGCTTGTGAAGAATATAAATCAATCATTATATAATGATGGTTTTAGAATTGGTCCTATAAATTGGGATGGTAAAAGTAATAATGGATATCCATTAAGTGCTGGACTATATATTGCTAATCTTAATATTAATTTAGAGAACGGAACGTCTGAGACCAAATCTATAAGAATTGCAATAACTCCATGATAATTTCGTTATTCCTATCAATAAAAACTACATTTGCAAAGAAATTTTTTTTAAAATGAAGAAATTAGTTTCAACGATTTTATTTTTAACAATATTTTTTAATTCATTTTCACAAAATGAGTTAACTGTTGATGATCTTGATGGAGCAACTTTAAATACTATAACGACAGCTGTTCCATTTTTATTGATTTCTCCTGACTCAAGAGCAGGAGGAATGGGAGACATTGGTGTTGCAACATCACCAGATGCAAATTCATTGCATTGGAATCCTGCAAAATACTCATTCATCGACCAAGAAGTAGGTTTTGCTGTATCTTATGTTCCTTGGCTAAGAGAATTAGTGCCGGATATTAATCTTTCATATATTTCTGGTTATAAGAAGTTAAATAAGAATGATGTAATTGCAATGGAACTAAGATATTTTACATTAGGAGACATTACTTTTACTGATATAGTTGGAAATAATCTGGGGCAGTATAAGCCAAATGAATTTGCATTAGGATCATCATATTCAAGAAAACTTTCTGATCAATTTTCATTAGCTATTTCAGGTAGGTATATATATTCTAATCTAACAGGAGGACAATCAGCTGGTGGAATTGCAACAAATGCTGGTCAATCAATAGCAGCAGATGTAGCCGGATATTATGTTAGGGCTATAAGAATAGCAAAAAAAGATGCGGAGTTGGCTTTTGGAGCTAATATTTCAAACATTGGTAATAAAATAAGATATACAGAAACTTCAACTAGAGATTTTATTCCTATCAACTTAAGGTTAGGAACAGCTATTAATACTGATTTCGACGAATTCAATAAAATTAGTTTTGCCTTTGATATTAATAAGCTATTGGTTCCAACACCACCAATTTATAATGATTCTATTGCTGATCAAATAGATTTTGGTAAAGATCCAAATGTATCAGTTGTTAGTGGTATTTTTCAATCTTTTGGTGATGCTCCAGGTGGTTTTAATGAGGAATTGCGAGAAATTAATTTTTCATTAGGAACAGAATACTGGTATAATAACCAATTTGCTATTCGAGCGGGATATTTTAATGAGCACAATACGAAGGGGGGGGAGAAAGTTTTTTACTTTTGGTTCAGGAGTTAAGTATAATGTTTTTGCTCTTGACTTTTCTTATCTAATAAATGCAAGTAGAGCAATTAATGGAAATAATCCACTTGCTAACACAATGCGATTTACTTTAACATTTGATTTTGGTCAAATGCAAAACGTTGAATAAATGAATTTTAGAGTTGGTTTTGGTTATGATGTTCATCAGTTAGTAGTTGATAAAGACTTATGGTTAGGTGGTATTAAAATTCCACATGAAAAAGGGGGGCTAGGTCATTCTGATGCTGATGTCTTAATTCATGTAATATGTGATGCATTACTTGGTGCTGCTAATTTGGGAGATATTGGTACTCATTTCCCTGATAATTCACAAGAATATAAAGATATTGATAGTAAGATATTGCTTAGAAAGGTCATAAAGATGTTAAAAGAAAAGGAATATGAAGTTGTAAATATAGACTCCACTATTTGTCTTCAGGTTCCAAAATTAGCACCTTACATACCTAAGATGAAAGAAGAAATTTCATCATGTGTTGAAACAAGTATTGAAAATATTTCTATAAAAGCAACTACTACTGAAAGATTAGGTTTTGTTGGTAAAGAAAAGGGTATTTCTGCTTATGCAACGGTATTAATTAATAAAACTGGGGTCTCTTAGATAGACATTAATTATTGCTTTAGCACAGATATTTTTTTCATTATCAATGGCTAGAACTTCATTTTGAATTTCATGTTTTCCATTACTTTTCAAATTTTTATTGATTTCATTAATTTGATCATCTGAAATTAAAAAGTTTAATTTAAGATTTGATCTAGCTGGATTTAGGTACTGTATTTCAGCATTTTTAACCCACACCACCAATTTTCTTTTTTTGAAAATATGATAATACATTATTGGGAAAAAGGGATCACATGCAGAAAAGATACTACCACCAAAAATACTTTTGTAATAATTGATATTTGTAAAGGATTTTTTTAAAATCACCTCCATCTGTCTATAATCGGGAGATATTTTTTTTAAATAAATTCTATTAAAAAAAAGAGGAGGGAATATATTTAGAGTTAGTTTAAGAAAAAACCTTCTGAAATCCATATAAGATAAAAGCCTTTATTTTATTGGACAAAATTCTCCTTTTTCCTCAAAATATTGTAATGCATCTATAACTCTAAGAACTTCATCAACATTTCTTACAAGTGTAAAATGATTTATTAATTGATGTTGTACAACACCATCTTTATCAATAAGAAATAAACCTCTGTAGGGAATCATTGGTCCAGTTGCAATAAGCTGATCATTTTCATCCATTTCATAATGCCCTGCAAGAGTACCATAATTGGCATTAATTGTTTTACTCATATCAGAAATTAGAGTATATGTAATTCCTTTAATTCCACCTTTAGCTTTATCAAGGTTTAACCAGGCTAAATGTGATTCTTCAGAATCTGCAGAACATCCAATTACTTCAACATTTTTTGATTTAAATTGATCGATTCTATCTTGAAAATCATGTAGTTCAGAAGGACATATTCCAGAAAAATCTTTGGTGTAAAAAAATAACAAAACATATTTTTTTCCAATAAATTGATCTAAACCATAATTTCGTACAATAGACTTTCCATTTATTACTGCAGTAGCAGAAAATTTTGGAGCTTTTTTTCCTACAAGTGTTGACATTATTATTTTTTTAATTATTTAAAATCTATCCAAATTCATTATTTTTTTCCAAACATCTACGAAGTCATTCACAAACTTATCTTTTGAGTCACTGCATGCATAAGCTTCAGAAATTGCTCTAAGTTGAGAATTTGATCCAAAAATTAGATCAGCTCTTGTGGCAGTCCATTTAATATCGTCTGTTTCTCTATCTCTCCCCTCAAATAAATTGGTGTTTTCAATTGCTTTCCATTCAGTACTCATATCAAGTAGATTTAAGAAAAAATCATTTGTTAATGATCCTGGATTATTTGTAAGTACTCCATTTTTTGATCCTCCATAATTAACATCTAATACTCTCATTCCACCAATAAGAACAGTCATCTCAGGAGCAGTTAATGAAAGTAAATGAGCTTTATCTAAAAGTAATTCTTCATCATTGAAATGTGGCATTGATATATAGTTTCTAAATCCATCTGCCTTTGGTTCTAAAACAGAAAAAGAATCAATATCAGTATGTTCTTGTTTTGCATCATTTCTTCCTGGTGTAAAATCAATATGTTTTTCAATCCCAGACATTTTAATTGAATTTTCCACTCCTACATATCCAGCTAAAACTATTAAATCAGCGAGAGATATTTTATTGCTGTTCTGCTTATTAAATGAATCTTTTAGCTCATTTAGCTTTAGAATAACATTTTTAAGTTTTTTTGGTTGATTTGCTTCCCAATTAATTTGCGGCTCTAGTGCAACTCTAGCTCCATTTGCTCCACCTCTTTTGTCAGTACATCTAAATGTGGATGCTGATGCCCATGCTGTTGAAATTAATTCAGCATTACTTAGTGAAAGGGAAGAGATCTTATTTTTGAGAGTTTTAATATCATCATCATTAACAAGATTAAAATCAACTTTTGGTATAGGGTCTTGCCAAATCAATTCATTTTTTGGAACTTCAGAGCCAAGATATCTAGATATAGGTCCCATATCCCTATGAGTTAGTTTATACCAAGCTCTAGCAAATGTATCTTCAAAATCATCAAGATTTTGATGGAATCTTTTAGAAATTTTTAGATACTTTGGATCTTTTATTAAGGCTAAATCAGTGGTAGCCATCATTGGGGTATGAGTCAAATTTGGATCATGAGCATCTGGTACACTATTTGATCCTTCTCCATTTATTGGAGCCCATTGTTGAGCACCAGCAGGACTTTTTACAAGCTCCCATTCATAGCCAAAAAGTGTGTCAAAATAACTATTATCCCATTTAATTGGAGTAGGAGTCCAAGCCCCTTCTAATCCACTTGTGATAGTGTCGATGCCTTTTCCAGTTTTAAAGGAATTTTTCCAACCAAACCCCATTTCTTCTATTGATGCTCCTTCAGGTTCAGCACCAACATGAGATGGATCTCCTGCACCATGTGCTTTTCCAAAGGTATGTCCACCGGCGATCAAAGCAACAGTTTCTTCGTCATTCATAGCCATTCTGGCAAAGGTTTCTCTAATATCTCTTGCTGATGCTAGTGGATCTGGATTTCCATTAGGACCTTCTGGATTTACATAAATTAAGCCCATCTGTACAGCACCTAGAGGGTTATCTAACTCTCGATCACCAGTATATCTTTTGTCTTCAAGCCATTCAGTTTCAGGACCCCAGTATATATCACCTTCTGGTTCCCAAATATCTTCTCTTCCACCTCCAAATCCATAGGTTTTGAAACCCATAGATTCAAGAGCACAATTACCAGCTAAAATCATTAGATCTGCCCATGATATTTTTTTCCCATATTTTTGTTTAATTGGCCAAAGTAATCTTCTTGCTTTATCAAGATTTCCATTATCAGGCCAGCTATTTAAAGGAGCAAATCTTAAAGTTCCAGAACAAGCACCGCCTCTTCCATCACCAACACGGTAGGTTCCTGCACTGTGCCAAGCCATTCTTATAAAAAATGGACCATAATGACCATAATCAGCTGGCCACCAATCTTGTGAATCTGTCATTAAAGAATATAAATCACTTTTTAATTCTTTTAGATCTAAACTTTTAAATTCTTTTGCATAATCAAAATCTTCATTCATAGGATTAGTTAAAGATGAATTTTGATGTAATATTTTTAAGTTTAATTGATTTGGCCACCAAGTAGAATTATTTCTTGATCCAGCTTTTGTGTGTTTTGGTTTATCAAAACCAAATGGACATGATTTTTTTTTCCATAGCTTACTCTAAATTTTTTATTTCTTTTTGCTTTTTTAAAATTATGAAATTTTTAAAAAAAGTTGATAAATTTTATTATTATAATCATTCTAAATTAAAAAGAAATTATTTTTTTTTGAGCTAATAAAATTAATCTGTCAGATTCAACAGCATTAAACTCATCTAAAGAGTAATTTCCAAATATATTTATAACTTTTAAATTTGCTTTTTCCATAATTAGATTGAAATCATATAGTGTTAAAGCTCTAACTTTTTCTTTAAAATTGAATATTTTGCCTTTGTCTTCAATTTTAATTTTTTTGATGATGTGATTTTCGTCATATATTCTTTCTAAAAAAAACCGCACACCATCAATTTCCTTTGACTCAGATTTAACTAATGAGCTTATGACTTTTTTTACGTTCATAAAATCAATTAGCAATAGCCCTCCCTCTTTTAAATTATTTGACATGGCATTAATTGTAGTTTGTTCATCCTCTTGATTTTCAAAATATCCAAATGAAGTGAAAAGATTTGTTACTAAATCAAAATGATTTTTTCTAAAAACAGATCGCATGTCATGTACAAAATATTTTAAATTTTCATTACTATCTCTATTGGCAAACTCAATACTATTTTTAGATAAATCTATTCCTGTTACATTAAAGCCAAGATGATTTAGATATTTTGCATGTCTTCCTTTTCCACATGCAACATCAAGTATTTTACCATCATTAATATTTATATTTTTAATAATGTTATCAAGGAAAAAAACTGCCTCTTTGTGATCTCTATTTTTATAGAGAATATGATAATATTTTGAGTTAAACCAATTTTCAAACCAATTCATTACAAATTACGTTGTCTGACAGCTTCGTAAGTAATTATTCCAGCAGCGACTGATACATTCAAAGATGAAATTTTACCATTAATTGGTATTTTAACTCTTTTATTACTCATTTTTAAAAATTCATCTGAAATTCCATCTTCTTCAGAGCCCAGAATTATTGCTGTTGGAATATTAAAATCAGCACTATATAATTCGTCTTGTGTTTTTTCTGTGCAGGAAATGATTTGGATTCCAGAATCTTTAATAAACTGTAAACTTAATTTAAGATTCCACGTTCTACAAATAGGGATTTTGTGTAAAGCTCCTGAGGATGTTTTTACAGCATCTGCATTTAAGGCAGCACTATTTTGTTCAGGTACTAGAACAGTATGAACACCGGCACACTCAGCTGTTCTAGCGATTGCTCCAAAATTTCTAACATCAGTAACTCTATCCAATACAAGTATTAGAGGGTTCTCTCCACACTCATAGATTTGAGGAATAATATCTTCTATTTTATGTAAATCAATTGGAGAAATGAAAGCAAAAACTCCTTGATGATTTTTCTTTGTTAATCTATTAATTTTTTCGATAGGAACATGCTTGTAATTTATCCTTCTTAATCTTACTAATTTCCACAATTCAGCAAAGGAATCATTATGAAGTCCTTTTTGAATAAAAAGTTTGTCAATGGTTTTTCCAGCCTCTATTGCTTCAATAATGGCATGAATACCAAAAATGAAATTTTTATCGTTATTATTCATCTAGCTGTGGAGTGTCTAAAATATCTTCTTCATAGCCAATACTATTTTTGCCAGATGATATTTTAATTATGTCTTTATCAATTTTATTAAACTCTTTGGATGATTTGTTAAAATGATTTACAACTGTTCTTATTGTCTTACCTAAACTATCATGTGCATCCTTATAAGCATTCATATGATTTGAAAGCTTTTCAATATTTTTTTGAATGTCTTCTATAGATCTCTCGACTTTCATATTATGTAGAGCTTTAACAGTAATTTGAAGCATAGGAAACAGACTCATTGGTGAAACAATCATCACTTTTTTAGTGTAAGCATATGACACCAAATCTTTAGAGTTTATTTTTAATGTTCCAACTCTACTATTTAATAAATCTTGATAAAGACCATCAGCTGGAATGAACATATATGCATAGTCAGTTGTTTTTTCAGCAGGTCTTATATATTTAGATGTTTCGTCAATCCTTTTTTTAATATCTTCTTTAAAAGCTTTTTCTAAATTTTCAATTTCTAGTTTGTCTTCACTCTCAATCATTTTATTGTAATTATCAAGAGAAAATTTTGCATCAATTGGAATGATAAATTCACCAACCTTTACAATAGCATCAACCATTTCACCATTGTTAAAGTTGTATTGCATGCTAAAAAGTTCAGGTGGCAAAACATTAGAAAGCAGATTTTCAAGTTGAATTTCGCCTAAAATCCCTCTTTGTTTTTGATTGCTTAAAATCTTTTCGAGAGTTTTCATTTGATTAGCAAATCCAAGGACTTGTTCATTAGTTCCTTTAATTTTTTCTAGCTCTGATGTAACTTCTTTTATAACTTTATTTGATGATTCAAATTGCTTCTGCATATCTTCCTTTGAACTTTCTTGAAATGCGTACATGCCCTTATTTATATCTGTAAGTTTTTTTTCAATTTCTTGCCTGCTCTTTTCAGAATTTTCACCAACTTCTTTTCTTATTTCCTGAATTTCTTGTCTTAGGGAATTGTTCAATTGAACTAGAAGTTCTTGAGGTGAATTGTCTTTTTCTTTTTTTTTGAAAAAAAGCAATGCAAATCCAACAATTAATATTACAAGAATTATAATTTCCATAGGTTATAAAATTAATACGAAAGTACCAATTGCTACTTCGTTAAACAAGTCAATTACATCTTTATTTTTC
>CACHFI010000038.1 GCA_902579065.1 uncultured Bacteroidota bacterium | reverse complement strand
TTTATTCCATTTATTGTCCAGTTCAAGTGTATGAATGAAATAGTTTCTTCTCTCATCACTTAACGAATCTGTATTCGCCCATGATGAAAGGTAATTATAGGCAATTTTTGAGTTAGAGCTTGGCGTGTTTTTAAGCTGAAAAGAAGCTGTAAAATTATCACTAGTTTCAAATACAGAGCGATTAAAATTGCTTTTTCCAATAACGCCCTTAACATAAAAATTAAAAGGAAGCTTTGACCCTTGTAGGAATATTCCTTGAAAGGCACGACTTCCATATCGAATTCCTTGGTCAACCAAACCGCTGTTGTAATAGATTGAATAACGGTTAATAGGTATTTTATTTAATGGAGTTCCAGGCCTTCTTTCAAATATACTGATTCTGTTAAATGATCGGTTTCCCCAGACAGTAAGACGGCTTTGTCTATACCATGAAATGCCTCCTGATTTTAAATTAAAATTTCCATGTTTGGTAGAAATTGATGTAGAAAGATTCAGGCCAAGATTAAGGGTTAATGCTTGAGTCAGATCAGCAGAAGGTCCTTTATATAAGCTATTGAGCATTAGGTCTGCTCCAAATGTGATATTGTCTCTTGTCTTACCATTCAGTTTTAAAAGAAACATAGGTTCTCTGTAGGAATCACCTGAGTTAATGACTAAAGTTTTACCGCTGTTATTAGGAAATGTTTCTTGTTGGTTACGCACAAAACCTAAGAACCTATAATAGCCTGTAAAAGAAATTGAGCTTGAAGGATTCTTAAAGCTCAAAATATTACTACTAAATGATTTTTGATTAATAATTGTGTCTTGACCAAAAGAAGGCCCTGCACAAAATAAGAAAATGATCAAAAAAGATCCTCTCATAAAATCTAAACATGTAATTTTTACTAAATTATTAAATTAAACTTGTAAGTCAAGAAATTTAAGTGTGATCTTTACACTAAGATTTTATAAAAGAATTAATAATTTGAATTAATTTCTTTTAATGGAGTGTTTTTCCATGTAATCCCATCTTGCCATTTGGGTGCATTTACATCTGCCAGGTAATTATCTAATATTTTTTCCAATTCTTTTGCTTTTGCTGGTTTTTGATTAGCTAAATCTAACTGTTCCATTTTGTCCTTTACTAAATCAAATAAAAGAACTGATTTATCATCTTGAAATTTAATTAGTTTATAATCTCCTTTTCGTAATGCAGAGTGTGGCCTTTTTAATGCAATGCCATTTTTGTATGGAACATGAAAGAAAATACCATCAACCGGTCTTTTAATATTTTGATTAGTTTTATTCAAAAGTATTGATGCAAAACTCCCTCCATCAATTTCAGCCAATTTAATTTTTTTATTTCCAGCTAAATCTATTAATGTTGGTAATAGGTCGGTTCCAGAAACAGGTGTGGCAGACTCTGTACCACGTTTAATTCCTGGTCCTGCAATAATGAGAGGAACACGTACACCCCCTTCATAAGCATCCCATTTACCTCTACTTAATGGATAGTTGTAGCTCTTTTCATATTTCTTCGCCCCAGGAATATTGGGTACAGATCCGTTGTCAGACATGTATATAATATATGTGTTGTCTTCAATGTCTAGTTCTTTTATTTTATTTAACAGAAGACCAAGCCCCTCATCCAAATCAAATGTCATAGCAGCAAATCCAAGATCCTTTTGCTGTGCACCTTTAGGTTTGTCTTCAAATCTAGCAGAACTTTTTTCTTTTGATTCAATGTTAGAATGAACAGCATAGTGCGAAATTTGGAGATAAAAAGGTTTTTCTTCCGCCTTACTAGATTTAATGAATTCAATCGCTTTATCAGTTAAAGAAAAAATATTTTTTGGATCCTTTTTTAACACATGTTCCCATTGACTTCTGTCATTATCAAAATTACCATCCTTATTTTTGGTAGGCCCATCACTAACATCATAGCCAAAGACAGTAGGATTACTTCCCATTCCCCACTTTCCAAAATGAGCTGTTCTATATTTACTATTGATTGTTTTAAGTGCTTTTGGTATGCTTGTAAATCCTTCATGATCAATGTGATCAGTATTCATTCCAACGCGAATCAATGAAAGTCGAGCAGGTGTTTTACCAAACTGAATACTATATCTTGAGGGAGCGCAAACCGGAGCACTTGAGTATGCATCAGAAAATCGCATACCTCTTTTAGAAAGAAGCTCTAAATTTGGTGTCTCAAAGTAATCACTTTTTGAACCGGATTCATTATTCATCATTTTAACTGAGGTACCGTTCCAACCTTGATCATCAGCTAGTACGAGTATAAAATTAGGAGAAGTGGGATTTGTTTGTTTTTCTTTTGAATTATCAACCGAATTACAAGCAAAAAACAATAATAAAATTCCAGTAAGAAAAAATACTTCTTTGATAATTATGAATGATTGTTGTTTTTTATACTTAAAGAATATCATTATATACAGTTATAATTAATTTAGTTAAAAATTCTTGTATTATTTCTTTTTAAAATAATTGATTTCACCATTTAAATTATGGGTGTCACCAAAAGTAATATTCTTTGCCTTGAACATAGGTTTAGCATTTTCAAATTGTCTTCCAAGGCCTTTAGGCTTAATTGAGGCATCAGCAATTCTTTGTTCAATCGCCACTTTTAAAGAATCCATTACTTCACTGTAATCTTTGTTACTTGCAAGATTAATTAGCTCATTTTTATCATTATTATGATCATATAACTCATAACCTAGCTCTCCATTACCTCCCCATTTTGTAAGTCTATAACGTTTTGTTTTTATTGAATATCCTTTGCGCCATCTTGTAAGCGCGCTTTCACGAACTGAAGCATTTATGTTTTTCATTATTGGCTGTAAACTTTTTCCAACGACATGCTCGGGAATATTTATATTAGTTAGGTCCATTAATGTGGGATAAAGGTCTATTAATTCAACTGGACTAATAGATTTTACGCCTTTATTTTCTGAACTTGGAGCAGAAATTATTAGTGGAACTCGCGTTGCATTCTCAAATAATGTGTTTTTTTGCCAATGGCCATGTTCTCCCAAATGGTAGCCATGATCAGAGGTAAATACAACAACTGTATTTTTATCTAAACCGGAGTTTTCTAGCTGATCAAGAATTCGGCCAACCTGAGCATCCACAAATGAAATAGTAGCATAATAAGCCTCTTTAATTTCTTGGGCACGTTCTTTTTCCAGATTGAGTTGACTTTCTTTTGCTCTAACTGATTTCACAGCAAGCTCAGGCAAAGTGGCTAGGTAGTCACTTGAGATTTCTGGAATTTCGATTTTTTCTCTTTCATAAAGATCAAAGTATTTTTTTGGCGCAACAAAAGGGGTATGAGGTCTAAAAAAACCAACAGCTAAAAAAAATGGAGTACCTGTATTGGCAAAATCATCAAGCCTTTCAATTGCCTCACTTGCTGCAATACCATCTGTTTGTTCTTCGTCCTTACCATCTGCAGCTAGCCAGCTTAAAATTGCTCCATATTTTCTTGGTACTAGAGTATTAATTTTATATTCCTCAATTTTGTCTCTTCCATATGGATTCACAGTCTGATCCCAAGAATAAATATCGTCATTACCTGATGTGCCTATCGCACTTGGATTGTCATAGTGAAAAATTTTACCAATCCGAACCGATTGGTAACCCTGTTGTCTGAAACGTTGCCCCAAAGTAATAACATCTGGAACGGAATTTCTAAGATTCATATTATTTCTAGTAATCTTTGTTTGATTGGTATACATACTAGTCATTAGAGAAGCACGTGATGGGCCACACCACGGGTATTGACTATGAGCATTTTCAAAGAGCACTCCTCTTTCAGCAAGACGATCGATATTCGGAGTTTTTACAACTAAATTTCCATAGGCTCCAAGATCACAGTTTAAATCATCTGCAATAATCAATAACACATTTAGTTTTTCTTCTGAATGTGAAATTGACTTATCTTTTGAATTATCTTTTTTTAAACCTTCAGAGCAACTACAGACACAAAATAGTGCAATAAATAATTGAATTTTTACAATTTTTTTAATCATGAAATAGGAAATTAAAATAAATCTATCTCTTAGTTGATAATAATTTTTCTAGTTACCCATTGTTGTTTTATGAAGCAGCTTAAAAAGTAAAAAGAATTTTTTAGTTGCGAGGTTTTAATGTGAACCTTATTTTTTTTTGGATTTTCTTGTAAAACTACTCTGCCAGAAATATCTTTAATTTCTAAAAGCTCAATTGGATCATTTGACTTGATGAATAAGCCCCCATTTGATGGATTTGGAAAAGCATTTAAAAACACATAATGTTCAGGAATTTCATCTGCAGTTATATTAACAATACATTCTGAATCTACTCCGTTCAAGTTTAAAGCATCAAACTCTACATCTCCACTTGAAAATTGAAATTTAACCGCTCTATCAAAAGCAACAGAGGGAACTGTGAAGCTATTTGAACCTAATATCAATGCAATTGGATTTCCAAAGAAATCATTTCCATTAGCCGTGGTTTTATAAACTCTAAAGTTCGCACCACCTGAAGGTAAGGATATTACATTCATGGTAAATGTTTGATCCCCTCGACTAGCTATTCCAGAATCAGGGGTTGTAGCAACAAGCACATATGGCCAATTTACATTTGCTCCAACAACGAAATCGCCACAATCACTAATTAATGATGAAGTTGATGGTGGTGGTGGCGGTGGCGGAACAACACAATCTGAAGTATCTTCATTTAAAACTAAAGCATCAAATTCAACGTCTCCACTTGAAAACTGAAATTTAACTGCCCTATCAAAAGTAACTGAAGATACTGTAATACTGTTTAATCCAACTGTCATTGTTTGAGGAGGACCAAAGAACCAGTTTCCATTAGCAACAGTTTTTGCAACTCTAAAGTTCGCACCAGCAGATGGTAAGGACGTTACGTTCATAGTAAATGTTTGATCCCCTTGGCTTGCTGCTCCAGAATCAGGGGTTGTCGCCACAAGTACATGAGGCCAATTTACATTTGCCCCTACAACAAAGTCGCTACAAGCACTTATTAATGAAGTTTGAGCAAATACATTAAAAGAACTAACTGAAAATACAGCTAATAAAAAAAATATTTTAATTTTTTTAAATAAATTTTTTGATGATTTACGATTAAAAGAAGAGATTAAATTCATAAAGGGTATTAATTATCAAGTTTTGAATGTTTTTAACAAAATAAAACAATTTATATTAGAATTAAACAAAAATCAAAGAGATATACCTTGCTCAATCATATCAAAATTTTTTATTTAATTTTGATTGTGTATTTATAACCCTTTTTTTTCTAAAATTATAATGTATATTTTTCGATTCTTTCATTTATTTTCTAAAAAAATTGCACTTATAATAATACTGTCAATCTTTATACTGTTTAATAGCAAGGCTCAAGTCTATTATGTTAGTAGCTCTCAAGGAAGCGATCTAAATAATGGGTTAAGTATTCAATCCCCATTTCAATCGCTTGAAAAGTTAAACTCTATGCAGTTCAATCCTGGAGATTCTATTTATTTTAAGTCCGGTGATTATTGGGAAGGTATGTTTTGGTTAAATGGCTCAGGTTCATTGACACAACCGATTGTTATTGATGTGTATGGAGGAAATAATAGGCCTGTTATAAATGGATTTGGTTATCAAGCAGCTATTTTAATTTTTAATGATCAGCACATTCATATTAATGGTTTAGAGCTCTACAACTCCTCTTATCATCTTGACTCCTCAGGGGCTACAACGATTTCAGCACAAACACCAAGCTTGTTTTCATATGGTCCCAACAACACATGGACTAATGTCTTCACCGCGTGCGAAATAGGTGACGGCAACAATGGGGCTTTACAAACATTTGTCATAAATGTGACAAACCTACCTCCACAAGGAGCCAACTATAGAGTAGTAAGAACAGTAGCTAACCAAAATTGGTATTTTGCTCCAGCACAACCCTTATCATTAGGCCTAAATACAATAAATGTAAATGCAGTAAGCTTTGATAGAACTGTAAAATTTCAATTTTCAAGTGGAGACGTCGAATTTGATGCAGTCACACAAAATGGCAATATTATTTATGGGGGTACAGTTAAGAAATTGCCTGGATTTGGTGGGGCCGAAAATTCTTGGGGTTCGGGTAAGAATGTTCGTTTTGGTATTAAAGTTGTTGCATCAACACAAAGCCTAGAAAACTTTTCTTTTAATAATCTTTATATTCATGATATTTATCCGACTCCAGAACTACTTAATAACATTCACTTAGGTTATGGAATAAAACTAGAAACCCAATCTGATGCTGTTTCTGGGCTAATCAATATTATATCTAATGTAAACATAATCAATACTACAATATCAGAGACAGGACATTATGGTCTATGGATCAAATCTTTAGGTCTTGTTGGTATTGATTCTGTAAAGAATAATCAAATTTTAGTTGAAAATTGTGTGTTTGAACATACGGGAGGTGCGGGGTTTGTGCCTAACAAGAGTAAAAATGTTCTTGTCCAAGATTGCATATTCAACCACACAGGTTCATCTTTAGATAATAGAATGTGGAAAAGAGGCAGTGGAATGTGGCCTTTTGATTGTAAAAATGTAGTAGCACAACATAATAAATTTATGAATGCGCATGGTCCTATGGATTCCTATGGCTCACACATTGATTATGGAAATGAAAATGTAGTGTTTCAGTATAACTATAGCTGTAACAATGAAGGAGGTTTTGCTGAAATTTTGGGAGACAATATAAACTGTGGTTATCGCTATAATATTAGTGTAAATGATGGTTATCGAGAAGATCCAAACGGAACCCCCTGGGATAAAAAAGGGAAAATCTTTTGGGTTTCTAATTTTTGTGGTCAAAATCCTGTAAGATGTCCAAGTGTTGGCACTTTCATTTATAACAACACTGTTTTTATAAATGACACATTAAATCCTGAAATCTATTTTTGGCCAGATGTCGGTGATGTACATGTTTATAACAATCTTATAGTAGTAGGTCAAAACGGACAAATCATACCTACATTGCTTGATAATGATCCTAATGATCTTTATATCAGTCACAATCTTTTTTATGATTCTTCTCGAATTGATTTAGATAGTGAATTGGAAAATAATGCAATTTATGGGGATCCTTTTTTACTTAATTCAGTCTATTTAGGAGACAATAATCCTACAGCATATCAAACACAAAATAATAGTATTGCTATTGGAAGTGGTTTTTTGATTGCTGGTAGTACTGATACTACTAACTATTTACAGCATAATGGTGGTTTAGACTATTTTGGCAATAGTGTTTCTCATCAGTTCCCTTCTAATATTGGCGCATACAATGGCTCTGGGCCTATTAATGTTCTAGAGATTAATGCTGAAGATTTAAAACTTTATCCCAGTGTAACTGATGATTATGTGAATATATCCATGCACGAATATACAGGGCCTATACAAACAAAAATTTATTCATTGAGCGGAGAATTTTTAGGTATTCAGAGTGGAAAAAAACTTTCATTAAAGAAATTTAAATCTGGAATTTATTTATGTGTGATTATTTATTTAGACAAGAAGAAAACCCTAAGAGTAGTGAAGTTCTAATTCTTTCGTTTTAATTGGTTATGTTTTTTACACATCTGAACCCAACGTGAAACAATGAACTTTCAGGAGAGGTTGCTGACCTTGCAGAAAGCCTGAATCCATGACAATAATTTGGGTTGCATAGAAAAGAACCACCTCTTTGCGCTTTTCCTTGTAGCTCATCAGGAAACACTTGTGAATTGCCTTCATACGGTAAATGCCAATTATAACACCACTCCCAAACATTACCCGCCATATCATAAATTCCTAAAGAATTTGCTGGATAATAAGCAATAGGAGAGGTGTATTTAAAATCATCTTGAAAACCAATTGCATTTGGATAGCCAGATGCCCACGTATTGCACATGTACTGATTATTAACTATAAGATCATTTCCCCAATAAAATAATTGATTTTTCTTTTGCCCTCTTTCACTTGCGGCATATTCCCATTGAACTTCGCTTGGAAGAGTTTTGTCGCAAAACTTACAGTATGCTAAAGCATCATTCCAGCTTACTTGAGTAACAGGGTGATTATCTAACGCAATAGTTTTTAACTTCCCCAAGGGATACTGCCAGTTTGCACCATCAATTAATTGCCAAGTACCAACAGAGTCGTCATATACAATCGCATTGCCAAATATTTCTGCTTCTGTGATATAATTACTTTCATCAACAAAACGTCTAAAATCTTCAACAGTTACAAGATTCTTATCAATTAAAAAACTTTGAATAACAACTTCACGCTCAGGCTTTTCTCTTTCTAATCCAGTATTACTTCCAAAATTAAACTTACCCCCCTTAATAAATACCATTTTGTTGGCATCATATTTTTCTGTTATTTCTTCAACAACATCGTTCTCATTTATATTTTCTATTATATAAAATTTTTCATCTGATGAAATAGTTTTTTTATCATTCACACTTAAACAACTTGAAAGAATGAGCATGCATATTAAAAGTTTAAGCTTTGAATACGAGAACATCAATAATTTGTAAAAATTTTATTGAAGAATTATCTTCTTATTAATAGTAACATTA
>CACHFI010000037.1 GCA_902579065.1 uncultured Bacteroidota bacterium | reverse complement strand
AGCTTCTTCAGATTTTTTAATAGAGTTATTTTCTTTTTTCTTAGATATCTTAAATGGAAGCCCTAATTCAGTAAGTAAAGTCAATGCTTCTTCATCTGAATCCGTATTGGTAACAAAAGTTATATCCATTCCTGTTACTTTAAGTACTTTATCAATACTAATTTCAGGAAATGCTATTTGCTCTTTTATCCCGAGAGTATAATTACCTCTTCCATCAAATCCTTTATCTGAAATTCCTTGAAAATCTCTTACTCTTGGTAATGCTGATGTTACTAATCTATCAAGAAATTCATACATTCTATCTCCCCTTAGTGTTACCATAACTCCAACAGGCATTCCCTTACGTAATTTAAAATTAGAAATGTCTTTTCTAGATTTTGTTAGAACTGCTTTTTGACCAGTTATTAAAGTCATCTCTTGCTGTGCGGCCTCAATTAATTTCTTATCATTAACAGCATTTCCAACTCCTTGATTCAATGATATTTTTACAAGTTTAGGAACTTGCATTACAGATTTGTAGTTCTTTTTAAGATTTTCTACAATCTCTGACTTATATTTATTTTTTAATCTAGGTACGTAATCCATTACTTAATAATCTCTTTAGTTGTTTTAGATATTCTAACTAATTTTCCAGTTTTTTCATCTCTAATTCTTCCTACTCTAGTAGCTTTTCCAGAAGCTGGATCAACTAATTTTAAATTAGAAATATGTATAGGTAACTCCTGCTTCAAAATACCGCCTTGAGGATTAGCAGCATTAGGTTTTGTATGCTTTGATGACATATTTACCCCTTCTACTATTGCTCTATTCTCATTTGGAAAAACTTTAATAACTTTTCCCTTGGTTCCTTTAGAGTTTCCAGTTAAAACAAGTACTGTATCGTTTTTCTTAATCTTTAATTTTCCCATTTCTTTAAAATTATAATACCTCAGGTGCTAATGAAACAACCTTCATAAAATCATTTTCTCTTAGTTCTCTAGCTACAGGTCCAAATACACGAGTTCCTTTCATTTGATTATTTTCGTCAATAATAACACAAGCATTATCGCTAAATCTAATGTATGACCCATCTGGTCTTCTTATTTCTTTTTTTGCTCTTACAACAACTGCCTTTACTACCTGTCCTTTTTTTACATTACCAGAAGGAGCTGCGTGCTTCACAGAAGCTACAATTTTATCTCCTACAGATGCATATCTTTTTCTTGTTCCACCAAGTACTCTAATACATAATACCTCCCTAGCTCCGCTATTATCTGCAACTTTTAATCTTGATTCTTGTTGTATCATTATTTTACTCTTTCAATTATTTCTACTAATCTCCAATTCTTGTTCTTACTAATTGGTTTTGTTTCCATTATCTTAACAGTATCACCTTCATTGCATTCATTTTTTTCATCATGAGCAACAAACTTCGATGTTTTATTGATAAACTTTCCATAAAGATCATGCTTAACTCTTCTAGCAATAGAAACAACTATAGATTTATCCATCTTATTACTTGTTACAATACCAATTCTTTCTTTTCTTAAATTTCTATTCATGACTTTTTATTTTTCTGACTTTTTTCTTAATGAAAGTTGAGTCATAATTCTAGCAATCTTTTTTCTAGAATATTTTATTGACAAAGGATTCTCCAAAGGAGAAACAGCATGACTCATCCTTAATTTATCCAATCTATCTTTCTCTGAAATTAATAGATCGTTTAGTTCATTAATTGGCATTTCTGTTAAACTTGTATCTTTCATCTTTTATTAATTATGCTTGAAGATCTCTTCTAATTATAAACTTTGTTTTGATTGGAAGTTTTTGAGCAGCTAATCTCAAAGCTTCTTTTGCAACATCTATATCAACTCCATCACATTCAAACAGCATTCTTCCTGGACTTACAGGAGCTGCCCAGTATTCTGGTGCACCCTTACCTTTACCCATCCTTACCTCTGCAGGTTTTTTTGTAATTGGTTTGTCAGGAAAAATTCTGATCCATACTTGACCTTGTCTTTTCATGTATCTTGTTACAGCAATTCTGGCAGCCTCAATTTGTCTTGCTGTTATCCATGCTTCTTCAAGAGCTTTAATTCCAAATGAACCGAAAGCGAGAAGGTGTCCTCTTTGGGAATTACCTTTCATCCTTCCTTTTTGCATTTTTCTAAATTTCGTCTTCTTTGGCTGTAACATGTTTTTTAATTTTTCAAGTTATCTATTTTCTTCTCTTTTGATTTAATCCACCTGCTTTTTTTTGGAGTTTTGAAATGCAGCATTAAATCTCTTTTGCCATATACTTCTCCTCTACAAATCCATACCTTTACACCAATTAAACCATAGGTTGTTTGAGCTTCTGCTAAAGAGTAATCAATGTCAGCTCTAAAAGTATGAAGAGGAGTTCTTCCATCTTTATACATTTCAGATCTTGCCATTTCAGCTCCATTTAATCTTCCAGATATTTGAACCTTGATTCCCTCTGCTCCCATTCTCATTGTTGATGCAATAGACATTTTTATTGCTCTTTTGTAT
Source organism: uncultured Bacteroidota bacterium (assembly GCA_902579065.1). GTDB lineage: Bacteria > Bacteroidota > Bacteroidia > Flavobacteriales > BACL11. The sequence continues at coordinate 6,618 of CACHFI010000037.1, read as the reverse complement.
GAAATTCTACCTTCAATTTGTCTAGCAATACTTTCAGCAACTAATGTTGCTTCAAGTTCAGGCTTCTTTACCTCAAAAATATTTATCTGAATTTCTTTATTAGTTAACTTATTAATCTCTTGCTTTAGAGTCTCAACTTCTTGCCCTCCTTTTCCAATAATAATACCAGGTCTAGCAGTATGAATAGTAATAGTAACTAATTTGAGAGTTCTTTCAATAGCAATCTTTGATACACTTCCTTTAGATAATCTAACATTCAGATATTTTCTAATTTTTGCGTCTTCAGCAAGTTTATTACCAAAATTTTGACCTCCGTACCAATTAGACTCCCATCCTCTAATTATACCTAATCTATTACCTATTGGATTTGTTTTTTGTCCCATATATTATTTTGTTTCTTGATCTCTACTGTCAACTACTAAAGTTACATGATTAGATCTCTTTCTAATTCTATGTGCTCTACCTTGAGGAGCTGGTTGTATTCTTTTTAACATTCTTCCTCCATCAACTTTTACTTCAGAAACATATAAATTATGCTCATCCATATTTTTACCTTCATTTTTAGACTCCCAATTAGCTAAAGCAGAAAGCAAAAGCTTTTCCATTCTGTTAGACGCCTCTTTAGGATTGTGTTTTAATTCAGATAGCGCTTTTTCTACTTCCATCCCTCTAATTAAATCAGCAATCAACCTCATCTTTCTAGGTGATGTTGGGCAATTATTTAGCTTAGCGAAAGCAATATTTTTTCTTGCCTCCTTCATTTTATCTGCTTTTATTCTTTTTCTAGCTCCCATTTATTTTATTTTTTCTTATTACCTCCGTGGCCTCTAAATGTTCTAGTTGGAGAAAATTCTCCTAATTTATGTCCTACCATATTTTCAGTAACATAAACTGGAATAAATTGCCTTCCGTTATGAACTCCAAATGTTTTACCAACAAAATCTGGAGATATCATAGAAGCTCTAGACCAAGTCTTAATAACAGAATTTTTTCCAGATTCATTCATTGCATCAATTTTTTTCTGCAATTTATAATGAATGTAAGGTCCTTTTTTTAGTGATCTAGCCATAAATTATTTCTTTTTTCTTCTTTCAATTATATACTTATCTGAAGCTTTTTTCTTATTTCTTGTTTTATATCCTTTTGCAGGTACACCATTTTTATTTCTTGGTAATCCTCCTGAATGTTTTCCTTCACCTCCACCCATTGGATGATCAACTGGATTTTTAACAGTAGCTCTAACGTTTGGTCTCCTTCCCTGCCATCTACTTCTTCCTGCTTTACCAGAAACTTGAAGCTGATGTTGCGAATTAGAAACAGATCCAATGGTAGCTAAACAAGTAGTCAAAATTCTTCTTATTTCTCCAGATGCTAGCTTAACAGTTGCATATTTTCCATCACGTGCCATTAATTGAGCATAAGCACCAGCACTTCTAACCATAATAGCACCTTGACCAGGTTTTAACTCAATATTATGGATAATTGTTCCAAGAGGTAAAGCATTTAAAGGAAGAGTATTCCCAACATTTATTGGAGAATCTTTTCCAGATAATAACTCTGTACCGACAGTTAAACCTTCTGGAGCTATGATATATCTTTTTTCACCATCTTTATAATGTAAAAGAGCAATATTAGCTGTTCTATTAGGATCATATTCAATAGATGCAACTTTAGCAGGGATATTATGTTTATCTCTTTTAAAATCTATTAATCTATATTTCTTTTTGTGACCACCACCTACATTTGCAATAGTCATTTTACCAGTATCATTTCTTCCACCTGATCTATGATTAGGAACAAGTAAGCTCTTTTCAGGTCTAGAAGTAGTAATTGTATCAAAAGATATTGCTACTTTATGTCTCTGTCCTGGTGTTACTGGTTTAAATTTTCTTACTGCCATTTTTTTTGTTATATATTACTATAAAAATCAATTGATTCTCCTTCAGGTAATTGTACGATTGCTTTTTTATATGTACTAGTTTTACCTACAATCATACCTGATTTTGTCCCTCTAACTCTTTTTTTACCTATACAAACCATTGTTCTAACAGAATCAACAACTACATCATATTGCTCTTCAACTGCTTTTTTGATTTGAATTTTATTTGCTTTTTTATCAACAACAAATGCATAACGATTGAACAACTCAGTATCATTCGTCATTTTTTCTGTAATAATTGGCTTTTTTATAATACTCATCTTTATAAATTAAAAAGTTTCTTCAACTACCTTAATTGAAGATTCAACAAACAACATTTTATTTGCATTCATAATATCATAAGTGTTTAACTCAGAAGCTAATACAACTTTGGCCTTTGATAAATTTCTAGATGATAATAGAATATTTTTATTTGGTTTGTCAAGAACTAATAATGTTTTGTTATTTAATAAATCAAAATTATTTAATGTACTTGAATACATTTTTGTTGAAGGATTTTCAAAACTAAAATCCTCTAGAACAATTATATTTTTTTCACTCAACTTATATGACAATGCAGATTTTCTTGCCAATCTCTTTACTTTCTTATTTACCTTGAATTCATAACTTCTTGGCCTAGGACCAAAAACACGACCTCCTCCTCTAAATATTGGATTTTTTATATCTCCAACTCTTGCTGCACCACTTCCTTTTTGCTTTCTTAATTTCCTTCTACTACCAACAATATCTCCTCTTTCTTTTGAACTATGTGTTCCTTTTCTTCTATTAGCTAAATGTTGTTTAACATCTAAATATATTGCATGATCATTTGGTTCAACACCAAATATATCCTTACTAAGATCTACCTGCTTCTTAGTTTCTTTTCCTTTAATGTTATGTATAGCTATCTTCATTATTTCTCAATTATTACATATGAATTTTTAGACCCAGGAACAGCACCCTTTACAATCATTATATTTTTTTCATTCATAACCTTCATTATTTGAAGGTTTTCTACTTTAACTCTAGCATTTCCCATTTGACCAGCCATTCTCATTCCTTTAAAAACTCTTGCAGGGTATGACGCAGCACCAATAGATCCTGGAGCACGCATTCTGTTATGCTGTCCATGAGTTGCATCACCAACTCCAGCAAAACCATGTCTTTTAACAACACCTTGAAAACCTTTTCCTTTTGATGTTCCAGTAACTGTTACAAACTCTCCTTCAACAAAAGAATCAACATTTAATGAATCTCCTAATGATACCTCAGAATCAAAAGTAACTTCAGCTAATTTTTTTGAAGGAGCTGCTTTAGCTTTCTTATAATGTCCTAGTAATGCTTTCGATAAACGTGATTCTTTTTGTTCATCAAAAGAAATCTGAACAGCATCATATCCATCAGTTTCTTTGGTTTTAATTTGAGTGACAGTACAAGGTCCTGCTTCTATAATAGTACAAGGAATATTTTTTCCTTCTTCAGAAAACATTGATGTCATACCTATTTTTTTACCTATTAATCCTGCCATCTTTCTTAATTTATATTACTTTAATTTCTACTTTAACTCCACTTGGTAGTTCTAATTTCATCAGAGCATCAATAGTTTTTGATGATGAAGAATAAATATCCATTAACCTTCTATGATTTGCAAGCTGAAACTGCTCTCTAGCTTGCTTGTTAACGTGAGGAGAACGTAAAACAGTATATATTCTTTTGTGAGTTGGGAGTGGAATTGGTCCACTTATTATAGCTCCAGAATTCTTAACAGTTTTTACAATTTTTTCTGCAGATTGATCTACTAACGTATGATCAAACGATTTTAACTTAATTCTTACTTTCTGTGCCATATTATTTTTCTCCGTTAATATTAGATATTACTTCTTCTGAAATATTTTTTGGTGCATTTTCAAAAGCATAAAATTCCATAGTAGAAGTTGCTCTTCCAGATGTTATTGTTCTTAAATCTGTAATGTAACCAAACATTTCTGATAAAGGAACTTTTGCATTTACAACTTTAGCGCCTCCCTTGTCATCCATTCCTTCTACCTGTCCTCTTCTTCTATTTAAATCTCCAATAACATCTCCCATATTTTCTTCAGGTGTTATTACAGTTAATTTCATTATTGGTTCTAAAAGTACAGGAGCTGCCTGCTTTGCTGCAGCTTTAAATGCAATCTGAGCACATAATTCAAAAGATAATGCATCAGAATCAACATCATGGTAAGAACCATCATATAATCTAACTTTCATCGAATTTAATGGGAAACCAGCTAAAACTCCATTAGCCATAGCCATATCAAATCCTTTCTCAACAGAAGGAATAAATTCTTTTGGTATATTACCTCCCTTAATTTCATTAATAAACTGTAAACCTTCTCCTTCAAAGTCCGAATCAATAGGAGATAGCTCAAACCTTATATCAGCAAATTTACCTCTACCTCCAGATTGCTTCTTATAAACTTCTTTGTGGTCAATTGATGTAGTAATTGCTTCTTTATATGCTACTTGAGGAGCTCCTTGATTTACATCAACTGAAAATTCTCTTCTTAATCTATCTACAATAATATCTAAATGCAATTCACCCATTCCAGAAATAATTGTTTGACCTGAATCTTCATCTGTTTTAACGGTAAATGTTGGATCTTCCTCTGCAAGTTTTCCTAAAGCTACTCCTAATTTATCAAGATCCTTTTGTGTTTTCGGTTCAACAGCAATACCAATTACTGGATCAGGAAAATCCATTGATTCAAGAACAATCGGAGCTTTTAAATCGCACAATGTATCTCCGGTTCTAATATCCTTGAAACCGACTAGAGCAGCAATATCACCAGCTTGTAATCTGTCAATTTGATTTTGCTTGTTTGAATGCATCTGGTAAATTCTTGAAATTCTTTCTTTCTTTCCAGTTCTTGAATTATTTACAAATGTACCTTGCTCTAATGTTCCTGAGTAGGCACGAGTAAAACAAAGCCTTCCAACATATGGATCTGTTGCTATTTTAAAAGCTAGTGCAGCAAATGGCTCACTTGCATCTGGCTTTCTACTTTCTTCTGCTTCAGTATCTGGATTTGTACCAGTAATTGCTTCAACATCAAGAGGTGAAGGTAAAATTTCCATTACCATATCAAGCATAGTTTGAACACCTTTATTTTTGAAGGCTGATCCACACATCATTGGCACTACTTTTCCAGAAATAGTTGCCTCTCTAAGAGCATTTAAAATTTCTCTTTCAGTTAAAGATTCTTCATCTTCAAAATATTTTTCCATTAAAGATTCATCAAACTCAGCTACAGCTTCTAAAAGTTCAGCTCTATACTGTCTTGCTTCATCTATTATATCAGCAGGAATCTCAACTTCTTTATATGTCATTCCTTGATCTTCTTCATTCCATACAATACCCTTGAAATTAATTAAATCAACCACGCCCTTAAAATCATCCTCTGCTCCAATAGGAATTTGAAGTGGTAAAGCATGACTACCTAACATTTCTTTGACTTGAGCAGAAACATTTAAGAAATTAGCTCCTTGACGATCCATTTTATTTACAAATCCAATTCTTGGAACATTATAATTATTTGCTAATCTCCAGTTAGTTTCAGATTGAGGTTCAACTCCATCAACTGCACTAAATAAGAAAACTAATCCATCCAATACTCTTAGAGACCTATTAACTTCAACAGTAAAATCAACGTGACCAGGAGTATCAATGATATTGACATGATATTTTTTTCCTCTGTAATCCCACCCAAGAGTTGTAGCAGCAGAAGTAATAGTAATACCTCTTTCTTGCTCTTGCTCCATCCAGTCCATAGTAGCAGCACCGTCATGAACTTCACCAATCTTATGGTTTATACCACCATAATATAATATTCTTTCTGTAGTAGTAGTTTTACCTGCATCAATGTGAGCTGCAATACCAATATTTCTTGTATAAGTTAAATCTCTTGCCATTTTTTTATATTAAAATCTAAAGTGTGAGAAGGCTTTATTTGCTTCAGCCATTTTGTGAGTATCTTGTTTTTTCTTGAACGCTGCCCCTTCTTCTTTGTATGCAGCTAAAATCTCAGAAGATAACTTTTGCTGCATTGTTTTTTCATTTCTTTTTCTAGCAAAACCAATCATCCATTTCATGCCTAATGACACTCTTCTATCTTCTCTAACTGGATGAGGAATTTGAAAAGTAGCACCCCCAATTCTTCTACTTCTCACTTCAACGTTAGGCATTACATTTTCAAGTGATTTTTCAAAAACCTGAATAGGTGTCTCTTCTGTTATTTTTTCAGAAATTGTATCCATTGCATCATAAAAAACTTTAAATGCAGTATTTTTTCTTCCATCCAGCATTAAATTATTTACGAACCTCGTTACAAGTGTACTTCCAAACTTAGGATCTGCAGTAAGTAATCTTTTTTTAGCTCTTTTTTTTCTCATTTTTTATTTCTTTGGTCTCTTTGCTCCGTATTTTGATCTTCTTTGTGTTCTTTCATTCACTCCAGAAGTATCAAGTGCTCCTCTAACGATATGGTATCTAACACCCGGTAAATCCTTTACTCTTCCACCTCTAACCAATACAACTGAATATTCTTGTAGGTTATGACCTTCACCACCTATGTATGCATTTACTTCATTTCCATTAGTTAATCTAACACGAGCAACTTTTCTTAACGCTGAATTAGGCTTTTTAGGTGTAGTAGTATAAA
>CACHFI010000036.1 GCA_902579065.1 uncultured Bacteroidota bacterium | reverse complement strand
AAAAGAATGGAAACATTTTTTTCAAGGATTTGATTTTGCACATGAATCGTATGATTTAGATGTTAAAAGTAATGATATCCCTAAGGAATTTAAAGTTATAAGCTTAATTGATGCATATAGAAAAAGAGGGCATTTATTTACACTCACTAATCCAGTAAGAGAAAGAAGAAAGCACAAGCCGAATCTAGAAATTTCAAATTTTGGCTTAGATAAGAGTGATATGGATACTGTTTTCCAGGCCGGAAATGAAATCGGAATTGGTGCTGCTAAACTTTCTCAAATTATAGATCATCTAAATATTGTTTATTGTCAATCAATTGGTGTTGAGTTCATGTATATTAGAGATCCTGAAAGAATTAAGTGGATGATCAGTAAATTACATGATAATTCAAACACACCAAATTTTTCTTCTGTTCAAAAACAACATTTACTGCATAAAGTAACTCAAGCTGTAGCATTTGAGGGGTTTTTGCATAAAAAGTTTGTAGGGCAAAAAAGATTTTCATTAGAAGGGGCTGAGTCTCTTATTCCTGCATTAGATACTTTAATTGAACATAGCTCCTCATTAGGAGTCAATGAATTTGTTATGGGTATGGCTCATAGGGGAAGATTAAATGTTCTTGCAAATATCTTTAACAAAACATATAAAGAGATTTTTTCTGAATTTGAAGGAAAACTTTATGAGGATGACTTGATTGCCGGTGATGTTAAATATCATTTAGGTTTTACCTCTAAACAAAAATGTACAAATGGAAATGATGTTAAATTGACTTTATCACCAAATCCGTCTCACCTAGAAGCTGTAGATCCTGTTGTTGAGGGTATAACTAGAGCTAAAATAGATAGTCAGTATGGGGGAGATCATAGTAAAATATTACCTATATTAATTCATGGAGATGCTGCAATAGCCGGTCAAGGAGTTGTTTATGAGGTTATTCAAATGGCTCAATTAAAGGGTTATAAAAATGGAGGAACAATACACATAGTCATAAACAATCAAGTTGGTTTTACAACAAATTATCTAGATGCAAGATCAAGTACTTATTGCACAGATATAGCAAAAGTTACTCTAAGCCCTGTATTTCATGTAAACGGGGATGATGTAGAGGCAGTAGCTCATACATTAAAAATTGCATCTGAATATAGACAGAAATTTAGTACGGATGTATTTATTGATCTTTTGTGTTATAGAAAATATGGTCACAATGAAGGTGATGAGCCAAGATTTACTCAGCCAAAATTGTATGATATTATTTCTAAACATCCCAATCCAAGAGAAATATATAAAGCTAAATTGATAGAAGAAAAGGTTCTAGATATTACTGAGATTGATGCTGCAGATAGTGAATTTAAAGCTTTGTTAGAGACAAGATTTGATGAATCTCATGAAATAACCAAAGCTAAAATCACCCCATTTTTAGAGGAAGAATGGAAAAACTTAAAAAGATCCACAAAAGTTGATTTTTATAATACAGATACCTCTTTTGATAAATCAAAGCTTTTAAAATTATCTAAATTTTTATACAGTGTTGATGATAAAAATTTACTATTCAAAAAAACTCAAAAGCTTTTAGATAACAGAGAAAAAATGGTTAAGAAAGACCAATTAGACTGGTCAATGGGAGAACTACTTGCATATGCAACTTTGATTGATGAGGGATATCCAATTAGAATCAGCGGTCAAGATTCTGAAAGAGGAACATTTTCTCATAGACATGCTATAATCAAGGAAGAAAAATCTGAAAAAGAAATATCATTGCTTAATAATATTAGCAAATCAACAAGTTTTAACATTTATAATTCTCTTTTATCTGAGTATGGAGTTTTAGGATTTGATTATGGGTATTCAATTACCACACCAAACACTTTAACTATTTGGGAGGCACAATTTGGTGATTTTAGCAATGGTGCACAAATTATGATTGACCAGTTTATAAGTTGTGCTGAAGATAAATGGAAAGTGCAAAGTGGTTTAGTTTTATTTTTACCGCATGGTTATGAAGGTCAAGGTGCTGAACATTCATCAGCAAGGCTTGAAAGATATCTTCAGTTGTGTGCACAATATAATATGCAGATTGTGAACTGTACTACTCCAGCAAATTTTTATCATGTTTTAAGAAGACAATTAAAAAGAAAATATAGAAAACCTTTAATTGTAATGACACCAAAAAGCTTGTTAAGACATCCAAAATGTATTTCAAGCATTGATGAGTTGTCAAGCGGTACTTTTATGGATACTATTGATGATACAATAAATTCCAAAAGTATAAAAAGAATTGTTCTATGTTCAGGAAAGATATATTATGAACTTCTTCAAAAGAGAGAAGAGCTCAATAATGAATTTGTTGCTATTATAAGAATAGAACAGTTATTCCCATTAAACACTGATTTCATTGATAAATTATATAAAAAATATAATGAGTCCGAAATTTATTGGGTACAAGAAGAACCAGAAAATATGGGAGCTTGGTCTTTTATATTAACTAATTTGAGAAAATATAATATACAGCTAATTAGTCGTGATGTTAGTGCTGCAACTGCTAGTGGTTCCACTAAAGATTCACTTCAAAAGCAACAAGTAATTATTGATAAAGTTTTTAATAATATTAGCTAACAAAATCATATTTTTGCAAAAGCATTTAAAATTATAGTATGTTATTAGAAATGGTCGTTCCTAGTCCTGGAGAATCAATCTCAGAAGTTGAGATTGCTGAATGGCTTGTTGAGGATGGCGATTTTGTTGAAAAAGATCAGGCCATTGCTGAAATAGATTCTGATAAAGCTACACTTGAGCTTCCAGCAGAACAAAGTGGTAAAATTAAAATTGTTGTTAAAGAAGGAGAAACTGTAGCTGTTGGTGATGTTGTATGCTTAATTGATACAAATGAAGTTGTTACAAATAAATCAGAAAATAAAAAAAATGAAAAGGAAACGCAAGTTGTCTCTTCTCAAACTCATCAAAAACAAGATAAAAAAGTAAAGCTGACTCCTCTTGCAGATGCTATTATTAAGAAAAATAATTTAAACAGTGATAAATTATCTGGATCTGGGGAGGATGGTAAGATAACTAAAAATGATGTTCTAGAAATGATGAACTCTTCTTCAAATGTTGAAGGTAGAGATCATACTTCTAAAAAAATGTCATCTCTTAGAAGGAAAATAGCTACTCGTCTTGTTGCAGTTAAAAATGAAACTGCTATGTTAACTACTTTTAATGAAGTTGACATGTCTTCAATTATGGCTTTAAGATCAGAATATAAGCAACGATTTATTGATAAGCATGATATCAATTTAGGTTTTATGTCATTTTTCACTAAAGCAGTAACAGAAGCACTTATTGAGTTTCCTGATGTTAATGCAATGATTGAAGGAGAAAACATTATTCATTTCAATTATACGGATATTGGAATTGCTGTTAGTGCTCCAAAAGGATTAATGGTTCCAGTAGTGAGAAATGCACAGAATCTAAGCTTTAGAGATATTGAAAGTGAAATAAAAAGATTAGCTATTAAGGCAAGAGATGGGAAAATCACAATTAATGAAATGCTGGGAGGGACTTTTACTATTACTAATGGTGGGGTTTTTGGATCTATGTTGTCAACTCCAATAATCAATCCCCCTCAAAGTGCAATTTTAGGAATGCATAATATTGTAGAACGACCAGTTGCTATCAAAGGAGAGGTCCATATCAGACCAATTATGTATGTTGCCTTATCATATGATCATAGAATTATTGATGGAAAATCTTCAGTTGGATTCCTTTGTAAGGTGAAGGAATGTTTAGAAGATCCTAAAACTTTCTTGATGAACAATGATGTAGAAAAGGCTTTAGAGTTATAATTTTATTCTTCAGGAGCAATAGTTACTTCTAATCCTTCAATTTCATTTGTAATAGAAATTTGACAACTAAGTCTGCTTTTTTCAGTGACATTAAAGGCTTCTGATAGCATGGCTTCTTCATCTTCTTCCATTGATGGAAGTTGATGGTTAGAATTAACATAACATTGACAAGAAGCGCACATTGCCATACCGCCACAAACTCCAATTGTTCCTTCAGGGGCAAGTTCATAGGAACGAATAACTTCCATTAAGTTCATAGCCATGTCAATAGGAGCCATCACATTATGAGTTTTTCCATTTCTATCAGTGATTTTTAGCTTTATATCAGACATGATTATTTTTACTTATTTAAAGCTTGAACAACAGATTTAGGAGCTTCTTTTCGAGAGCCATCAAATCCGTCAATACCAGTAACTGTTGTATATTTTAAAACATGTTTCTTGCCAGGATTAATTATTTTATATGCAGATTGACACATAAGAGTTGCTTCATGAAATCCACATAAAATTAGTTTTAACTTACCTGGATAAGTGTTTACATCTCCAATTGCAAAAATTCCTGGTATATTTGTTTGGTAGTCATATGTATCAACTTTTATAGCATTTTTCTCAATTTCCAAACCCCAATTTGCAATTGGTCCCAGTTTTGGTGATAAACCAAAAAGAGGTATAAAATGATCAACTTCAACTTCTTGTTCATTATCATTATTTGCAATCACTACACTTTTTAATACCTTATCGCCGTTAAGTTTAACAATTTCTGCAGGTGTAATAATATTTATTTTATTTTGTTTTTTTAACTCAATAACTTTTTCAACTGAGTCTAAAGCACCTCTAAATTCATTTCTTCTATGAACAAGAGTTACCTCTGCATTTATATTTGCAAGAAAAATACTCCAGTCAAGAGCAGAGTCACCACCCCCAGCAATTACAACTTTTTTATCTCTATAAATTTCAGGATCTTTAATAATGTATTCTATACCATTATCTTCGAATTTTTCTAAATTTTCTAATTGTGGTTTTCGAGGCTCAAAACTACCTAACCCACCGGCAATTGCAACAACTGGAGCTTGATGTTGTGTGCCTTTATTTGTTGTTACGGTAAAAATACCATCATCTCCTTTAGTAATTTCTTCGGCTCTTTCACCTAATGTAAATCCAGGTTCAAATTGCTTACATTGTTCCAGAAGTTTATCAGTTAAATCACCAGCAAGGATTTCAGGATATGCTGGAATATCATAAATAGGTTTTTTTGGATAAATTTCAGAGCATTGACCGCCAGGTTGAGCCAACGCATCAATTAAATGGCATTTTAGTTTTAGTAAACCAGCTTCAAAAACTGTAAATAGTCCTGTAGGGCCAGCCCCAATGATTATAATATCTGTTTTAATCATGATTTTCTTCCAATTATAATGATTGGCAAAATTACGAAGGTTTTTATATCTACTTTTATTTTTTGATATCTTTTTGCATAATAAAATTCTTCATTACTTTTGCAATAATAAAATGAATTAATAATTCTTAAAAATTAATTATAAGATGGCTATCAAAATAACAGATGATTGTATCAATTGTGGAGCATGTGAGCCAGAATGCCCAAATAATGCTATTTATGAGGAAGATCAACCTTGGAAGTATTCTGATGGAACCGGTTTAAAAGGTAGTATTACATTACCCAATGGTTCACAAGCAGATGCCGATGAAGAGAATACAGACGGAGGTTTCTGTGAGGATTATTATTTTATTGTCACAAGTAAATGTACTGAATGCAAAGGATTTCATGACGAGCCGCAGTGTGCAGCTGTTTGCCCTGTTGATTGTTGTGTTCCAGATGAAAATAATGTAGAATCCGAGGATGAACTATTAGCTAAAAAAGAATGGATGCATCTATAATTTAACCATTTAAAGCTACGACTTCTTTTATTTTATCCCCCAATTTTTGAATTAATAAGGTTTCTATTCCATGTTTAAGTGTTGCAGTAGAAGAAGGACAGCCACTGCAAGCTCCTTTCATAATTACTTTTACAACACCATCAGAAAATGAAGAAAACTCAATAGCCCCTCCATCACCTTCAACTGCAGGTCTTATATAATCATCTAGTATTTGAATAATTTCTCTTTCATCATCTGTTCTTTCAAGATTATTGTTTGTGTCATTTAGTGATGAAATAATATTTTCCTCTTCAATTTCAATATCCTCAGTATAATTAATTACATCATCATCATTTAAAATTTCGGTGATATAATTTCTTAGTTCAATTAAAATCTCTCCCCACTCTGTGTTTTTAGATTTCTTAATAGAAATAAAATTTGCACTTAGAAAAACACTTTCTACGTATGAAAAAGAAAATAATTTGTGAATCATTGGGATTTTTTTAGCATCATTTTCTGTGAGAAACTCAATACTCTTATCTGCAAGCATTTTGTTTGAAACAAATTTCATTACTTCTGGATTTGGAGTGCTTTCAGCGTAAATACTATAGAACATAATTTATATTTTTACAAAAATACAAACTCAATAAATAATGGCATTGATAAAAACTGTAAATAATATATCACCTAAAATTTCAAAATCTGTATATATAGCAGATAATGCAACAATACTTGGAGATGTTACTATTGGAGAAAAAAGTAGTGTATGGTTTAATACTGTTTTAAGAGGAGATGTAAATTCAATTTATATTGGAAAAAATGTAAATATCCAAGATGGGACAGTTATTCACTGTACTTATAATAAATCAAAAGTTAAGCTTGGAGACAATATTTCTATTGGACATAATGCTGTTATTCATGGCTGTACTATTGAAGATAATGTTTTAATAGGAATGGGAGCAATAATTATGGATAATGCGGTAATTCAAAAAAATTCTATTGTTGCAGCTGGATCAGTTGTTACAAAGGAAACAGTTGTGCGTTCTGGAACAATTTTTGCTGGAATTCCCGCAAAGATGTACAAAGAAATAGATGAAAAAACTATTAAAAAAATGACTCAAGATATGTCAGAAAACTATATCATATATTCTTCCTGGTATTACTAAATTTCCTTCCAAATATCATTTTCATTTAGTATTATTTTTTCTTTAAAAAAAAATGTAGCACTTTTTGAAAATGATTTAGTTAAATTTGAAACAATAAAGCTATAAGTTGGTTTTTTGTTTATGTTTAACATCCCCTTTTTTTCAAGTTGTTTTTTTATATAGTTTGCTGTAATTATAGATGAATCTATAACTTCAACATTATTATCATAAAATTTTTTAATCTGTTTTTTTATTAATGGATAATGTGTGCATGCTAGAATTAATGAATCTATTTTGTTTAAATTTTTATTTTCAAGATATTTTTTTATTATGGTCATGCTAATATCTTGATTAAAAAATCCTTCTTCAATCATAGGAGCTAATAAAGGTGTTTCTAAAGAAACTATTTGCGATGTAATTTTAGCTTCAATTTTTTTCTGATAAATATTAGATTTGATAGTAGCTTTTGTGCCAATCACACCAATTTTTTTATTTATATACTTCTTATTTGACAAGTTTTTTATAATTGGGTCAATTACATTATATATTGGAATTGAACTAACATTTGATTTAATAAATTCATATGCAACAGATGATGCTGAATTGCATGCGATTACAATTATTTTGCAATTATTTTCTTTAAGAAATTTAGCAATTTTTAAGCTATAGTGTTTTATTGCCTCATTAGACTTTTCCCCATATGGCAGGTGTTTTGTGTCACCAAAATATATAATGTTTTCATTTGGGAGTTTTTGTTTTATAGCGTGTGCAATAGTTAAACCCCCAATACCTGAATCAAAAATTCCTATTGGTTGCGAAGACATTTTTATAATTAAAAAATAGCATCAAAAAGATGCTTTATAGATTACAGCTTAAGTTTCTTTTTAACTTTATCAAGAATATTTTCACTTTCTTTAGCAAAAAGAATACTCCCTACACTTTTATCAAAAATATACGTATAGTTTCCTTCTTTGGCAACATCTTCAATGGCTTGTCTTGCTTTCTGTAAAATTGGTTCTAGTAGTTCTTTTTCTTTTGCCATTAAAGCTTCATTGGCATTTTGTTGGAATGCTTGAATTCTTTGTTCTAAGCCAGTTATTTCAGTTACTTTATCCTGCTTTACGAGATCAGAATATGAAGCTTCATTTGCTTGATAGTCCTGTACACTTTGCTGATATTCAGCAGTCATTGCTTGTAATTGAGATTCTAGACTCTTTGCAAATGTCTGCACTTCTTCTTCTGCGGTTTTTCTTTCAGGCATCAACAATAAAAGCTCTTGTGAGTCAATATGTCCAAATTTGTTTTGAGAATAAGAATTTATTGATAATAATCCGATTAATGTTAGAATAAATATTTTTTTCATTTTTTGTTTTTTTAAATTAATATCCTAGTATTTCTAGGATTTTGTCACTTTTATCAAGGTTAGGATTTGAGTATAGCATTATTAAGTCACTCGAGCTGTCAAATATAACAGCATATTTGTTATCACTAGCTAGTTTCTGTACTGCATCATAAATTTTATCTTGAATAGGTTTAACTAATTCTTGTCTTTTTAAATAGAGCTCACCTTGAGGGGCAAAATATTTTCTTTGCAAATCTTTTGCATCTTTTTCTGCTCTCATAATTGCCTCTTCTCTTTTGTTTTTCATAGGCTTAGTTAAAAGGACTTGTTCTTGTTGATATGCTCGATACATTTCATCAACATCAGTAAATTTTTTTTCGATTTCTTTTTGCCATTCTACTGATAGCGCATCAAGTTTGTCCTGAGCTTGTTTAAACTCAGGTATTTTATTTAAAATGTAATCTGAGTCTATGTATGCAAATTTTTGAGAATATACATTTATATTGCACAGTAGTGATATAAGTAATAGATAAATAAATTTTTTCATTTTACAAATTTAGTTAAAAATTTTGTCCTATTGAGAAATGGAATTGACCTCCATTTGCATCAGGATTTCCAGGTATTTCATCTAACCCCCAACCATAATCTAATCCCATCATTCCAATCATTGGTAGCATTATTTTTACGCCAATTCCCACAGATCGCTTTACACCAAATGGATTGAAATTATCAAATCTTTCCCATGCATTACCCGCTTCTAAAAATGCTAAAGCATACATAGTTGATGTGGGATTTAAACTTAAAGCATATCTAATTTCAGCTGTATATTTATTGTAAATAGTTGCTCCGGTCTGAGGTGATAACGAGTTGTTGGAGTATCCTCTTAATGCAACAAGTTCTCTTCCGTCATTCATATATCCCATTCCACTTAATCCATCTCCTCCAACATAAAATCTTTCAAATGGAGAAATGCCTAATTCTTGGTTATATGCCCCTAATAAACCAAATTCTGTTCTAGTGGCCAAAACTAGTTTCTCTGTAAATGGTGAAAACCACGTTGCCTTAAATTTCCATTTATAATATTCTACCCATTCATATTTTTCTTGATCAGATAATGATGAGTAATCGTCAATATCATCAAACATTGAATATGGAGGGGATAATTTAAGTGATAGTAAAAAGTTAGATCCTTGTCTTGGAAAATTGATTTGATCTACAGAATTTCTACCAATTGTTATGTTGTAATTTACATTGTTTGACACCCCATTTCTAAATGAAAAAAATGATTGAGAATTACTCAATTTATATTGCATAAAATTTAGACCATTATATACTGTAAAATAATCATCAGGTTGTTTTAATCTTTTACCAATCCCAAATGATAAACCAGTAACTTGAATTTCTTGTCTTTGATCATTTTGGAGGCCGTTTGAAGATATTGCTTTGAAAAGTGAAACTTGAAGTGATGTTGGTTTTTTTCCTCCCAGCCAAGGCTCAGTAAATGATATATTATAGTTTTGATAGTAAGCACCGTTAGATCTTGCAATTAATGAAAGTCTTTGTCCATCTCCGGATGGAAGTGGTTTCCATTTAGATCCGTTGAAAATATTTCTTGTTGAAAAATTATTAAAGGTTAAACCGAGTGAACCAACAACTCTTCCACCTCCCCATCCTCCTTGTAATTGAATTTGATCGGATGATTTTTCGGAAACCACATATGTAACATCAACTTCATTTCTTGCTGGATTAGGATCAATTTTCACATCAAATGCTTCAGGGTCAAAATATTGCATTTGCGCCAATTCTCTTTGAGATCTCATGATATCTGATCTTTTAAATAAATCACCTGGCCTTGTTCTTAATTCACGCATAATTACATGATCTTGAGTTTTTGTATTTCCTTTAACATTGACCTTATTTATTCTTGCCTGATTCCCTTCATATAATCTTATTTCCAGATTTATAATATTATTATTAGTTGATGTTTCTACAGGGGTAGCGTTGAAGAAAAGATATCCATTGTCAAGATATAGCGAGCTGATGTCTGTTCCTTCAGGAGTTCCAAACAAACGTGAATCCAAAATAGATTGATTAAAAACATCGCCACTATCAATTCCAAGCTGGTTTAGTAATTCATTGTTTGAATATTTTGTATTTCCTATAAAATCAATATTTCCAAATAAATATGGCTCTCCTTCATCCAAATTTATTTCAATGGTTATTGTATTGTCACTATTTGAATATATAGTATCACTTATAATTTTTGCATCTCTGTATCCTTTATTGTTGTATTCAGAGATAATATTTGCTTTATCTTCTTCGTATTTTTCTTTAATGAATTTAGAAACTTTAAAGAATCTCCATTTATTTTTAACTTTTGTTTCTTTCATGCTTTTTTTAAGACGATAGTTGCTTATTGCAAAAACAGTGTCTTTATTGTTAAAAAAGGATTTGTTATTATTTACAATTTCTTTTCTTCCTCTTACAATAATATCTTTGATTTTTACTTTTTTATTTTTATTGATGTCAAAAATTAGAATAGAAGAGTTTTTAGTTAATGAATCTTCTAGTATTTCATACTTTACATCAACATTAAAAAAGCCTTTGTCAATGTAGAATTTTCTGATTTTATTAATACTGTTTTTAACTAGGTTTTGTGTTAATATTTTACCTCGCATTAATTGTAAATCATCTTTGAGAGTAGAAATATTTGATTTACTAATATTTCCAATAAACTTAAATTTAGATAATCTAGGATATTCTTTTAAAATAATATTTAATGAAACACTATCTTTTGAAACATTGTCAAAAGTAATTTCAATTTCTGAGAAAAGATTTTGTTGCCATAATTTATTAATCGCTGAACTAATACTAT
>CACHFI010000035.1 GCA_902579065.1 uncultured Bacteroidota bacterium | reverse complement strand
TTAGAGTTGCATTAGTTGGGTATACTAATGCAGGAAAATCAACATTAATGAATAAATTATCAAAATCTGAAATTTTTGCTGAAAATAAGCTATTCGCAACACTAGACACAACTGTTAGAAAAGTAGTCTTGAAGAATCTGCCTTTCTTGTTATCTGATACTGTAGGTTTTATAAGAAAATTACCTCATCAACTTGTTGAATCATTCAAATCAACATTAGACGAAGTTAGAGAATCTGATCTTTTATTACATGTAGTAGATATTTCAAATCCAAATTTTGAAGAACAAATAGAAATTGTTAACACAACCATTTCTGACATAGGAGCTCAATCTAAGCCTCAGCTTATTATTTTTAATAAAATAGATGCGTATACTTATGAAATAAAGGAGGAAGATGACCTGACTCCAATTAAAAAAGAAAATCTTTCTTTGAACGATTTGAAACAAACTTGGATGAGTAAGTTAAATATTGATAGCATTTTTATTTCTGCTTTGGACAAAATAAATTTTGATGAACTAAGAGAAATATTATATGAAAGAGTGAAAGCAATGCACGTAAAAAGATACCCTTACAACAACTTCTTATACTAGTTGTTTTGGTGCTGTAAATCATGAAGTTTTTTATATGTTCCAGCTTTAGAAATTAATTCACTGTGATTTCCTTGTTCAATTATTTCCCCATCTTTTAACACAATGATATTATCTGCAGTTTCAATTGTAGATAATCTGTGAGCTATGACAAGAGATGTTGTTGATTTCATTAAATTAGATAGAGCATCTTGAATTAATTTTTCTGACTCTGAATCTAGTGAAGATGTCGCTTCATCAAGAATAAGTATTTCAGGATTTTTTAATATTGCCCTTGCAATACTTAATCTTTGTTTTTGTCCTCCAGAAAGTTTTTCTCCTGCATTACCAATATTTGTATCATAGCCATTTTCACAATTAAGTATAAACTCATGTGCATGCGCTGCTTTAGCAGCTTCAATTACCTCTTCTTTGGTTGCATTTATATTTCCAATTTTAATGTTATTAAATATAGTGTCATTAAATAAAATAGAATCTTGACTAACAATACTTATTAAGTCTCTAAGGCAAAATATGTCAATATCTTTTATGTTTGTTTTATCAATAGTTATCATTCCATCTTTTACATCATAAAATCTAGGTAATAAATCTGCAATAGTTGATTTACCACCTCCTGATTGACCAACTAATGCAATTTTCTGCCCTTTATTAATATCAAAGTTTATGTTTTTAAGAATTTCCTTATTATCATATTTAAAAGAATTAATATTAAAATTAATACTGCTATTTATTTGAGATATTTTAACTGCTTTTGGGTTATTATAAATTCCATTTTCTTGATCAAGAATTTCATAGACTCTTTCAGCTGCTGCACTTCCTTTCTGTATATAATAATATGAGGTGGTTAGTGATCTTACTGGAGGAATGATCTGAGAAAAAATTAAAATATAACCAATAAATTCTTGTGGTGAAAGTGATGATGAATCGGATAAAACAAGTTGTCCACCGAACCACATTACTACTACCATTACAATAGTGCTTAATAGTTCGCTCATTGGAGAAGAAAGATCTTTTTTTCTTAATATACTAGTCATGATTTTTCTATATTCCTCGCTTGAGTTTTTAAATTTAGAATTAATAAAACCTTCTGCATTAAATGTTTTAATGATTCTAAGACCAAAAATATTTTCATCAATAATTGATAATATATATGCTAACTTATCTTGACCTTTTTTTGATGAGCTTTTTAAGCTTTTACCAATGTATCCAATTAAAATTCCTGCAATTGGAAATAGTATAATTACAAATACTGTAAGATGAGGGCTAATAAAAATTAAAGTTGATAGATATAAAATAATTGAAATAGGATCTTTAAAAAACATCTCCAAGGCTCCCATAATTGACCATTCTATTTCAACTAAATCTGATGTCATTCTTGAGGTTAAATCCCCCTTTCTTTTTGAACCTATGTACGCTACATCCAATGACAATATCTTCTTATGCAAATCCATTCTCATGTCATGAATTATTCCATTTCTTATTGGAGTTAAAAAGAAAAGAGCAAGATATCTAAATAGGTTTTTTAAAAAAAACATAGATAATACTAAGACACAAATTAGCATTAAGGCCTCAACATTTCCTTTTGTGTCAATAGTTTTACTTATTAAATAATAAAAGTTTTCCTTAATTGAAGATGCATTAAGCGAAAGGGGTGGTGCTTGAAATACTTTTTCTTGAGTTCCAAAGAGTATTCCAAGAAAAGGAATTACTAATGTTAATGAAAACAATGAAAAAATAACACTTAAAATATTTGAAAATACATTCAATAAAACATAAGAGCAATAAGATTTAATGTATTTTAAGATTTTTAGAAAGAAATGCATTCAACAAAGATAACAAAGGAATGTTTATTTTTGCTAACATATGGAATCAACAAGACAAAAGAAGGTCGCGCGTTTAGTTCTCAAAGAATTATCACAAATTTTTAATGTTGAATCAAATAATATTTTAGGCCCTATTATGATTAGCATAACTGCAGTTAGAATTTCTCCGGATTTAGCATATGCAAATATCTTTCTAAGTATCTTTCCTGTAAATGATCCTGAAAAAGCTTTAGAAAAAATTATAAAAAATAGTTCATTGATAAGAAAGAAATTAGGGATGGCGGTTAGAAATCAACTGAGAGTCGTTCCAGAACTTAATTTTTTTATTGATGATTCAGCTGAATATGCTGAAGAGATAGATAAGTTACTCAAAAAGTAATTTGTAATGAACCTCCCTCTATATATCGCTTGGCGTTATTTCTTTTCTAGAAAGAAAATCAATTATGTTCATTTACTTTCAATTATTTCTCAAATAGGAATTGCTATTGGTACAGCTGCCCTGGTAATTGTTTTATCAGTTTTTAATGGTTTTGAAAATTTAGTACTTGAAATGTATAATATTTTTGATCCTCATCTCAAAATTTTAAGTTCTGAAGGAAAAAATTTTGATAATAGAAGGGCTAATGAAATTTTGTTGAAATTTGAAGAGATTGATGTCTTTTCTTCAACCATAGAAGAAAAAGTATTACTAGAATATGACTCGAGACAACATATTGCTACAATAAAGGGTGTTGATAGTTTATACAGTTCATTAACAAATTTTGACTCAGTTGTAGTTAGTGGTAATTATATTGATAAATATGAAAATAAAAATGTTGCTGTAGTTGGTAGAGGTATTGCATATTATTTATCAATGAATATAAATTCTGTCTTTGATAATCTGCAGATTTATCTACCTAACAGAAAAGCTAATAATATGCTTCAAATAGAAAATGCCTTTTCCAATGCATCCTTATCTCCAGTTGGTATATTTGGTATTCAACAAGAAATAGATTCAGAATTCTTAATTTCACCTATCAATTTTGTTCAAAATTTGATTCAAAAGGAAAATTATGTTTCCGCTATTGAGATTAATCTTGTTGATAAGGACAAGATGTTTGATGTTCAAAAAAAACTTAGTGGTCTATTAGGCAAGAATTATATTGTTAAAAATCAATATCAACAACAAGAATTTCTATATAAAATTCTGAATACTGAAAAATTAGTTGTTTTACTAATTTTGATATTTATTCTTCTTATATCAGCCTTTAACATAATTAGTTCTCTAACAGTTTTGATTATTGACAAAAGAAGGGATATTAATAGCTTAAATAGTATGGGATTAACTTTAAATTCAATAAGAAAAGTGTTTTATTATAAAGGTATGCTTGGTGTTTTCTTTGGGGGACTTATAGGTATTGTAGTAGGATTTTCTCTTGCATATTTTCAACAAGAGTTTGGGCTTATAAAGATGGGTGAGGGAAGTTTTGTCATTAACACTTATCCAGTCAAAATTCTACTTTCAGACTTTTTTTTAGTGTCATCAATTGTTTTAATAATAGGTTATATGGCATCATGGTTAACGTCACGCTTTATGCTTCAATCCATTAAGTAATTACTGAAATTTAATAGCACCTTATCTAAAATTTCTAGAACTTCATCCTCTGAATTTGCAGTCACCATTTTTGTTCTGTATTCTTTGAAATTGGGTATAGCTTTGAAATATGAACTATAATGCCTTTTCATTTCAGCAATTCCTGTCATTTCCCCCTTCCAAATAATTGAATGTTTTAAGTGTCTTCTACAAACATCCACTCTTTCTTTAATAGTTGGTTTTTTGAGTAATTCATTTGTTTTTAAAAAATGTTTAATCTCATTGAAAACCCAGGGATATCCTATAGCTCCTCTTCCTATCATAACACCGTCAACTCCGTATTTATTTCTCACCTCTTTTACTTTTTGTGGACTATCAATATCGCCATTGCCAAAAACTGGAATTTTCATTCTAGGATTATTTTTTACCTCTCCAATTAAAGTCCAATCTGCCTCTCCTTTATACATCTGTTTTCTAGTTCTACCATGAATTGAAATTGCTTTTATTCCTACATCTTGTAAGCGTTCAGCAACTTCAACAATATATTTAGTGTGCTCATCCCACCCCAGTCTTGTTTTAACAGTTACTGGTATATCAGTGGATTTTACAATTTCTTTAGTCATCGAAATCATTTTTGGAATGTCCTTTAGTATTCCTGCACCAGCCCCTTTATTGGCTACTTTTTTTACAGGACAACCATAATTTATATCAATAATTTCTGGTTTTTCACGCGCACATATTTCAGTTGCTTGTTTCATTGAAGAAATTTCACTCCCAAATATTTGGATTCCAATAGGCCTTTCAGAATCATAGATGTCAAGTTTTTGAGTGCTTTTTACAGCATCTCTAATCAAACCTTCAGATGATATAAATTCTGTATACATTACATCAGCTCCATATTCTTTGCACAAAGCCCTAAATGGCGGATCACTTACATCTTCCATTGGAGCTAACAATAGAGGGAATTCGCCTACATCAATATTTCCTATCTTTACACTCATAATTTTTAGCTAAAATAAATAATATTGAATTTAAAAGGAATTTTTTCAAATAGATCACCATTATTTAAGGTTTTTTTGCTTTTAGCCCTTTTGTTGGCTTCTTTTTTTCTTCATCATCTTGTTGCTCTTGGAATAATCTCTTTACTTTTTGAAAATGGGTATAATTTGTTTTTTAGTTATGATTTAGATTCTCAAACATCTGTTAATATCTTAAAGATTATACAGTTTTTCAGTGCTGTAGGGACATTTATTTCGCCAATTATTACATATGGTTACTTAACGAATTTTCAGTTTGGCTTAAATAAAATATTTAATAGACAAACAGCATTATTATCAGTTGGCACAATAATTATAGTGACACCTTTTGTTTCATTTTTAATTGAACAAAGCATGTTGATTGATTTTCCTGATTGGATGAAAAAATTTGACAAAGATTCTGAGACTATTGTTTTAGCATTTCTAAAAATGAATAATCTTTCAGATTTAATGTTTAATTTATTGGTTATGGCAATTGTTCCAGCAATTGGTGAGGAGCTATTTTTTAGAGGCTTTATTCAAAATACTTTTTTAGATTTTTTTAAAAATTCTCATTTGGCTATAATATTTACCTCAATATTATTTAGCTTAATTCACTTTGATTTAGTAGGGTTTTTGCCTAGATTTTTTCTTGGGGCTATTTTAGGTTATATGTTTTTCATAAGCAAATCCTTATGGATTCCAATTCTAGCTCATTTTATTAATAATGCTATGGCAGTTATCATTTCGTATCCTTATTTTAAATCATTTGATTTTGTTCAAACATATAACCACTACAGCGAATCCGCTCTTCCATCAACAAGCATAAGCGTAGCACTATTTAGTTTGATTTCAGTTTTATTGTTACTGTATTTAATGAATAGTAGTTCTGATAAAGAGCAAGTTCAGTATTAGTACTCTCCTTTTCTTGTAGAATAATTGATTTTTAATGCATTTGCTTTTCTTAGCTCTTGCTTTACATCTGTAATTATACCCATTTTTACGGTTTCATCAGCTTTAATTGATGTGGTCATATATGGGATTTCTTTTTCATCTTTTGCTTCTCTTTCTGTTGCGATAAATTCTTGTATATCTCCAACTTCAGCAAATGCATCATTTAATTGTATTCTAGCAGATGTACCATATGATGCTTGCATTCTTTTTACAGGAGAACCTATGTAGATGTAGCTAACTAAAGATTTTTTTTCCATTTTCTTAATCTCAGTGGCTTTTGGAGTTACTACAGAAACAAACAATGTAGTTTCTCTCATCACTGTGGTGACCATGAAAAAGAATAAAAGCATGAAGACAATATCCGGCAATGAAGCAGTTGAGATTGCCGGCATTCCTTTATTTCCACTTTTTTTAAATTTACTCATTATGAATTTCCTCCTATATTTTTTGGTTCTGCCTCAGAAATTTTCTGAGGGTACATTTTTCTAATTTCTTTTTGATCTGATTTATTTAGATCATTATACCTTTCTCCAAACTTACTTAACGCAGCCTTGTTTCTAAGTTCGTTATAAGCAGCAGCTAATTCATTTTGAACTCTTATATACATTTTATATGAAGTCCCTCTATCATTTTGTAATGATATGATTGCTTTTTCAGGATTTTCAGAGAGATCTTCTCTTATACCGTTATTGTCAATAAACTTTTTGGCACCTTCTCTTAACTGAGAAATATCCATCATTTCTCCTTCTACTAATAATTGATTATTAGAATTTATTAATACAACATATATGTTTCTAGCATTAATTTGAGAATCATCTTCAGGCTGATCTTCTTCAGGCATTGGAGGTAGCTTTCTAGCAATTCCAGTATCAATATCCATGGTTGTAGTTACTAGAAAGAAAATCAATAATAAGAAGGCAATATCTGCCATTGATCCTGCATTGATTTCTGGTAAACCTCTTCGTTTACTTGCCATTATTTACTAAATGCTTTTGATAACTCAGAATATAAAATTGCTCCAACAGCTAATGCAGCTAGTGTATAAAACATTATTAATCCCATTCCTACATTTTTAGATTCTGTTGCACTAATTTTATATTTCTCATATGACTGTAAAACTTCATCTGAAGCAAATACATATGACGCCACACAAACCACAACTAAACCTAATATTGTATAAAGTGTTTTTTTAGCATTTTTAGTATTTGATAGAATTTTTTTAACACCAAAAGATACTGCAGTTAGAGCTGCAAATCCAATCATTATATATGTTAAAATAATTCCAATATTTATTAAGCCTTCCATATTATTTGTGCTTTACAAGTAAGTCTATTAAAGATATAGATGCATCTTCCATAGAATTAGTAATTGAATCTACTTTTGAAATTAAATAGTTATAAAAAACTTGTAAAATCATTGCAACTATTAAACCAAATACAGTAGTTAATAATGCAACTTTAATACCACCCGCAACAAGTGAAGGTGAAATATCTCCAGCAGCCTCAATAGCATCAAAAGCTCCAATCATACCAATTACTGTTCCCATGAAGCCAAGCATTGGAGCAAGAGCTATGAAAAGTGAGATCCAAGACAATCCTTTTTCTAATAATCCCATTTGTACGCTACCATATGAAATAATAGATTTTTCGACCATATCAATTCCTTCATTGGCTCTATCAAGACCTTGATAAAAAATTGATGCAACTGGCCCTTTTGTATTTCTGCATACTTCTTTTGCAGCATCAACTCCACCATTTTGCATTGCATGTTCGACACCTGCTAATAGCTTTTCTGTATCAGTTGTTGCCATATTTAAATATATAATTCTTTCTATAGCAAGAGCTAATCCTAAAATTAAACAAAGAAGAACTATACCCATAAAACCAGGACCTCCTTCAATAAATTTTTGTTTTATAATTTGATGAAAAGATGCTGATTCAGCAACTTCAGCAGCAGGCTCATATGTACTTGATATTTCTTCAGAGCTGTCCATTGTTTCTGTAACATTTGTATCAGCTAAAGTGTCCGACTGAGCGTTAATAGTGATATTTCCAACAAAAAGGAAACTCAGTAGAGTAAAGATTGTAATAAATTTTTTCATTTTTCTTTTAAGTTTAATTGTAGATGCGCAAATTTATAAAAATATTATGAAGCTTGTGAGTATAGCTCATTAACTTTATCCCAGTTAATTATATTGAAAAAAGCATTTATATAGTCTGGCCTTCTATTTTGATAATTTAAATAATAAGCATGCTCCCAAACATCTAATCCTAAAATTGGAGTTCCATCACAGTAACCTTTCATAAGAGGATTGTCTTGATTTGGTGTAGAACAAACACATACTTCACCATTACTTACACATAACCATGCCCATCCAGATCCAAATCTGGTTGCAGCTGCTTTCGAAAATTCATCTTTAAAATTCTCAAATGATCCAAATTTATTTGTTATTGCTTCTCCAACAGGGCCATTTGGTTCACCACCACCATTTGGAGATAAAATTTCCCAAAAAAGACAGTGATTGTAATATCCACCTCCATTGTTTTGTACTGCTGCATTTAGGTTGTCAGATTTGCATATTTCTTCAATTGTTTTTCCCTCAAGCTCTGTTCCTTCAATAGCATTGTTCAAATTATTTGTATATCCATTATGATGTTTTGAATGGTGAATTTCCATTGTTCTTGCATCAATATTAGGTTCTAATGCATCATATGCATAATTTAATTTTGGTAATTCAAATTTCATTTTTTTTCTAGTTAAATTAATATTTTCCAGGCTTCTATTATTTCTCCTTTTTCAAGCAATTTTTTTGCTAAAATATGTTTTTCTTCTGTCTTTAAAGTTATGCTGTCTTTATTTTTTTCTGTTGGTATTGACTCTACGGATGCAAGCATTGCTAACTCATTACCTGTCAAAATTGAACTATTAATAATATCTTGTGGAAGGTTATCAAAACCAATTCCAAATTTTGCAATTGGTTTTGCTATTTCAAATAAACTTTCTTCTGTTGTTTTACCATACCAATTGTGACCTAATCTTGATACAATATCTAGCTTATGGGGATCAACTTTATTTTCAGTATCCAATATGTTTTCATTAATATGGATGTTTACAATTTCACAAATTACTAGATTTCCTGCCCCCCCCTTTTCTCCAAGCTCAACGATTTGATTTACTTTACACTCAAAATTAACTGGAGCTTCCTTAATCAGATTTCCATCAATTGATGATGCTTGAATTTTTGTAAAACCAGCTTTTTCAAACTCATCTGTACTGCTTTTGTAATTTCCTGAAGAAAGAGAAGCTTGCTGAACAATTCTTTGATTAACTAATGCAACAACACATTCCTTAGTTTTGATTACATTATGAAGGGTGTCTTTTTTTGTGTTGTCACTAATTCTATTTACTGGAGAAAAAACGATGATGGGTGGCGTAACAGAAAAAATATTAAAAAATGAAAAAGGACTTAGGTTACACACTCCTTCTTCATCTTTTGAACTAACAAAAGCAATTGGTCTAGGTGTAATAGTTGAAGTTAAGAGTCGATAAAGTTCTTGACTTGTTAATGTATTTATTCCTATTTCTTTCATTTAATTTATATGATATTTAGAGTCTTCCAAAGTTATTTTGTTTGATATTTGACCAAGCCCTTCAATACTCATTTCAACCAAATCTCCTTCTTTTAGCCATATTTCATTATAATTTGGATTATTTAATTTATTTGTGCCATTCAGCTCAAGTAAGCAGCCAGTACCAACAGTTCCTGAACCAATAACATCTCCTGGAAAAATTGTAGATCCATATGAAATTCTCTCTATAATTTGTTCAAATGTCCAATCAATACTACCAAAATTTCCCTCAGACATAATCTGCCCATTCAAAGAGCATGTCATTTTCAAATCATATTTATTTCCATTTTGGTCACTGCTAATAATTTTATTTTCTAATTCATCTGGAGTTACTAAAAATGGACCTAATACAGAGGCAAAATCTTTTCCTTTGGCTGGACCAAGATTGAGCCTCATCTCTTTCATTTGTAGTCCACGAGCACTTAAATCATTCATAATCATAAAACCAGCAATATATTGAGATGCATTTTTTGCTTTAATATTTCGACCTTGTTTACCAATTACAATAGCAATTTCTAATTCAAAATCTAGTTTGTCAAAATGACTTGGCATACACATAATATCATCATTTGGACCATAAATAGAGTTGTGATTACTGAAGTAAAACACTGGAAATTCATCAAATTCTTTAATCATTTCAAGCCCTCTGTTTCTTCTTGATGTTTCAACATGTTGTCTAAATGCATAAGCATCTCTTAAAGAATTTGGATTAGGAATTGGAGATGATAAAATAACATCATTTAGATCATGAGACATGCATTTTTCTTCATTTACTACATCTTGAATTTTAGATTCCCAATTATCTAATTTAAGCATTTCTAATAAAGAAATTTGCCCAAAAAATTTATTTAGATTTATGAGAGAATTGTTTTCTACTATACCAATTAACTCATCATTATTTCCTCTTATTTTATACGTGCTTAGTTTCATACTTATGCAAAGCTAATGTTTTTATTTTGTCCAATAAAAAACTTACATTTGTTGTAAATTAACTAAACACAAGATATGCCTAGATATCACAAGTTAGGTAAAATACCACACAAAAGACATACTACCTTTAAAAAAGAAAATGGGGGTTATCATTATGAAGAGTTGTTTGGAACTATAGGTTTTGATGGGATGTCTACACTATTATATCATATTCATAGGCCAACTCAGGTTGTTGATATTCTTAATTCTTATTCTGTTGAGCCTAAGATAGCTGTAGAAAAAAATATGAAGGCTTACTTGCTTGATGCTTTTAAGGCTCCTCAAATTGCTGATTTGATAAAAAGTCGATTGTCGATTTTAATAAATAATGACTTAAACATTATGCTATCTGCTCCAACCAATAAGCAGGAGGATTATTTTTATAAGAACACAGATGGTGATGAAATTATTTTCATTCACAAAGGAACAGGTACTCTAAGAACTTTTATAGGGAATATTGATTTTAAAGAAGGCGATTATTTAGTAATACCTCGTGGTATGATATATAAAATGAGGTTTGATACTAATGAAAATAGGCATT
>CACHFI010000034.1 GCA_902579065.1 uncultured Bacteroidota bacterium | reverse complement strand
TATTAGACCACCGATTAAATGTACTAAGTGAGCTAAAGTCAATACATACAGAAAAGACCCAGAGGCATTACTACCTTCTCCTGTTAAATATACTCCTTGAGCAATTAGCTCTTGCCAGCCTTGAAATTGAAAAAATGAAAATGAAATACCAAGAACTAAAACAGATAGAATAAGGTTGAATACAGATTGATTCTTACGTAACCTTCCTTTAACAAAAAACAATAATATACTACTTACAATTATAATAATTGTACTTATTGTGAATTGCTCGGGTAACATAAAATCTAACCACTCCCCCTCTGGTTTTCTGACTATATATGCAGAGGTAAGGCCAGCAAAAAACATTAAAATAGAGCCCATGCCTATCCACAAGAGTTGTTTTTTTGCATTATTTTCTATTGTTAAAGCCATATTAATGATTTTCTTCTCCTTCTTTTAATGGAACTGTTTGGGGAACAAAATCATCTTCAGCCCCGGGCTTAGAATAATCATATGCCCATCTGTGAACTTCTGGCAAATCTCCAGGCCAATTTCCATGAATTCTTTCTATTGGTGTTGTCCATTCCAATGTAGTTGATTTCCATGGATTTTTCGATGCCTTTGTCCCTTTAAAAATACTGTATACAAAGTTGAATACAAAAATTACTTGAACAATTGCTCCGGCAAGAGCAAAGAAGGTAATAATTTCATTTATATCGCTTAATCCATCAAACATTGGGAATGAACTATTTGTGTAATATCTTCTTGGTAATCCAGCAAGTCCTAAGAAATGCATCGGAAAAAACACTCCATAAGCACAAATAAAAGTAGCCCAGAAATGTACATAACCTAAAGTCTTATTCATCATTTTACCATACATTTTTGGAAACCAATGATAAACTCCTGCTAGCATTCCATAAATAGCAGAAAGACCCATTACAATATGAAAGTGGCCAACAACAAAATATGTGTCGTGAACATTAATATCTAATGCACTATCACCCAAAATTAATCCGGTTAAACCTCCTGTAATGAAAGTAGATACAGTGGCTATAGCAAATAGCATTGCTGGTGTAAATCTAATATTGGCTCTCCAAAGAGTAGCTAACCAATTAAATACTTTAACTGCAGATGGAATTGCAATCAGTAATGTAGTAAATGTAAAAACAGATCCTAAGAAAGGATTCATACCGGTCATAAACATATGGTGTCCCCAAACGATAAATGAAAGAAAAGCAATTAACAATATAGCCCCTACCATTGCTTTATATCCAAAAATTGGTTTTCTAGAATTAACAGCAATCACCTCTGAAACAATTCCTAAAGCAGGTAGTAAAATAATATAAACTTCTGGGTGGCCTAAAAACCAAAATAAATGCTCAAATAATATTGGGCTTCCTCCGGCAAAGTGTAACGCTTCCCCATTAATAATGATATCTGAAAGATAAAAACTAGTACCAAAAGATCTATCAAAAAGAAGCAATAAACCACATGAAAGTAGAACAGGGAATGATAAAACTCCTAAAATTGCAGTAACAAATAATGCCCAGCAAGTAAGCGGCATTCTCTGCATCGACATACCTTTTGTTCTAAGATTTAATATAGTTACGATATAGTTTAATCCTCCAAGTAATGATCCAACAACAAATAAAGTTATACTTAGAAGCCATAATGTCATACCGGTTCCAGAACCTGGAATCGCTTCAGGTAAAGCACTTAAAGGGGGGTATATTGTCCATCCACTTGATGCAGGCCCTCCTTCAACATATATTGAAGACATTAGAACAACCGTTGCAATAAAGAAAAACCAATACGACAACATATTGATAAAGCCAGAGGCCATATCACGAGCTCCAATTTGAAGAGGAATTAAAAAGTTAGCAAAAGTTCCTGACAGGCCTGCAGTAAGCACCCAAAACACCAAAATAGTTCCATGCATTGTAACTAATGCTAAATATTTATCTGGATTTAATGCTCCATCTTCACTAACCCATCCTCCTGGAAGTAAATTATATAAAACTGAATATTCTCCTGGATTTGCAAGTTGTACCCTAAAAATTGCTGACATTAGCATTCCAACAAAAGCCATAAACATACCAGTTATTAAAAACTGCTTCGCAATCATTTTATGATCTGTTGAAAAAATGTATTTTGTGATGAATGTTTCTTTATGATGATGATCTGACATTATCTTTTATTTTAATGTTAATGTGTTTTGTATAGTTTTTTGAGAGCTGAGCCATTTATTGTAATCTTCTTCACTTTCTACAATAAACTTCATTTGCATATTGAAATGAGCTGAACCACAAATTTTATTACATAATAAAACATATTCAAAATCCTCTCCCTCTGACTCTTTCATTTCAGTGGTTGTCTTAGTGGGTGTAAAAGCAAATTGTGTTGAAAGACCAGGAACACAATTCATTTGTACTCTAAAATGTGGAAGAAATGCAGAATGAATGACATCTCGAGATCTGAACTTGAGTAAAACTGGTTTATTAACCGGAAGGTGTACTTCTCTAACAACAATATCATCAGCAGAGTTTTTATCATTTACATCAACACCTAAAGTGTTTCTGCCTTCAACTAGTTTGTAATTAGCATCCCCAAGTATATTATCAGTTCCAGAATATCTGGCAGTCCAGTCAAATTGTTTTGAATACACCTCAATTACTGTGGCTTCTGAAATATCGGGATTCATAGCTCTGTCCCATGTTCTTAAACCGTAGATAATTAAAGCCGTTAAAATAATTGTTGGCACAACCGTCCAAACAATTTCTAATTTATTATTGTGAGCAAAGAAATAAGCCTTTTTTTCTTTGCTTCCTCTATATTTATAAGCGAAATAGAAAAGCATTGGGCTTAATGCAAAAAACACCACTAAAATTAAGGTCATAGACACTTTCATTAAAGTATCGATTTCTGCTCCGTGAACAGAACTTGCTGGCGGGAGCAGTAAATGATCCCAAGTAATCATTTGCCAAATTACAAATGCTAAAAATCCAAATCCTATTATTAAAAATAAAATTCCATTTTTATTATTATCTTCATCTGTAACTTCGTTAGTGTCTTTATTTGTTATTTCTGAGAGGAGCTCATTAACTCTTACTAGCTGAACCATAGCGGCAATTGTTAGCAAAACAACTACAGCGATTAATACGTTTGTCATGTGTTTATTTTAACTCGTGCAAATTTAATTATAATGTGTGTGATTATAACAGAAATTTACTCTTTTTTTATAATTATTTATAACTAAGGGATTTATGTATTGTCAGAGGCACACCATTCGGCATAAGAATTAGCAGTTTCTGACAAAATCACTTTATGAAGCTGTACGTTTTCAGGTAATTTTTTTTGAATAGTTGTGGCAAAATCAAAAACTAAATTTTCAGATGTTGGTTGATATGGCAGAAAAAAAACTTTCTCGAACTGAGAGAAGTCAGTATCAGCGTGGGGGCTATTTGCATTTAAAACTAAAGAATGATCAAATTTGTCTACTATCTCTGGTTTAACAATTTTTTTTAATAAACTAAAATCTAGTACCATTCCGTTTTTTACACTTTTACTATCATCAAGGACATTGCCAATCACTGTCACCCAAAGTCTGTATGAGTGGCCGTGAATATTTTTACACAATCCATCATAGCCGTACAAAGCATGAGCCATTTCAAATTTAAATTCTTTTGTTATTCTTATTTTTTTCAAAAAACTATGCTTTTAAATTCAGTTTAACTTTCTTATGACTGTAATAAATCTTCTTGTTTTCAACGCCTTTGCGCAATTTCTTTCTTTTATCCTCAGGCATTTTAGCAACTTCAATACAATCTAGAGAACAACAACTATCATATTCTTCTTTACACTTTTCACATTGTAAAAAAAGTAAATTACAATTAACATTTTTACAATTTATGTGTTGATCACACGGGTCTCCACATTGATGACAATTACTTATAATGTCGTTTGAAATTCTTTCTGCTCTTCTTTCGTCAAAAACAAAATTCTTTCCAACAAACTTATTTTCAATGCTATCATTCTCATTTATTTGACGAACATAATCGATGATGCCACCATGCAGCTGACTCACATTTTCAAAACCATAATTTTTAAGATATGCTGAAGCTTTCTCACATCTAATTCCTCCAGTACAATACAATAAAACTTGATCAGACTCCTTCCCTTTAAGCAAATCTTTTACTACAGGAAGTTCTTCTTTAAATGTTTCTACTTCTGGGCATATCGCTCCTTTAAATCTTCCTATTTCGCTCTCATAGTGGTTGCGCATATCCACAACAACAGCTCCATCATCAATTGCCTTATTCCATTGCTTTGCTGTTAAATGAGCACCAACATTTGTTACATCATAATCATTTTCTGACAAGCCATCTGCAACAATTTTTTCTCTTACTTTGATTGTTAGTTTAAAAAAAGATTTACCATCGTCCTCAACTGCAATTTTAAATGGAATATCTTTTAATTCTTTAATTTGACATAAATTTTCTTTAAACCTCTCCCAATTATATTGAGGAATACTCATTTGTGCATTTATTCCCTCTTTGGCAACATAAATTCTTCCAAAAACAGATAGGGCGCTCCATTTGGAATAAAGTGTATCTCTAAATACGTATGGATTTTCAATGATTACATATTTATAAAAAGAAATAGTTATTCTGTCAAATGACTCGTTTTGTAAACGCTCCATTGCCTCGGCTCTACCAAGTTTATTAAACATATTCTTTTTACCTCCGTTTGGATCCATTTCAAAAATTTATTTGCAATAATACAAAACCCTATATTTTTTATGAAAAATTAAATGTATAATCAGTTAAGTCTATAGTATTATATTTGTATAAAAAAAAATTGCAAGAAAATATCTTAGTTATTGGCTCATCAGGACAAATTGGGTCTGAATTAGTTTTAGAACTAAGAAAAATTTATGGAAATAGCTCTATTATTGCCTCAGATATCATTCCTTCGTCAGATGAAATTATTAGCTCTGGTCCCTTTGAGATTTTAGATGTTACTGATTCAAAAAAACTATTAGAAGTTGTCAAAAAACATGACATCTCTCAAGTTTATCTATTAGCGGCAATCCTATCAGCAAACGCAGAAGAAAAGGTTAATCTAGCGTGGTCCCTCAATATGTCATCTCTATTTAACGTGTTAAATTTAGCTAAAGAAAGGGTTATAAGAAAAATATTCTGGCCTTCTTCAATAGCTGTTTTTGGTCCTAATACTGATAAAATTAACACCCCGCAATTTGCAATAACGGAACCAAATACAGTATATGGAATTAGTAAATTAGCTGGAGAAAGATGGTGTGAATATTACTTTAATAAATTTAATGTAGATGTAGTTTCTTTAAGATATCCAGGATTGATTGGTTGGAAATCACTTCCAGGTGGTGGAACAACAGACTATGCTGTGGAAATTTTTCACGAAGCTATTAAAAACAAAAAGTACAATTGTTTTTTGAAAAAAGACTCCACTCTTCCCATGATGTATATGTCTGATGCAATAAATGCTACTTTAAATATTATGACAACTGAAGCAAAAAATGTAAAAATCAGATCTTCTTATAATATTGCTGGAGTTAGTTTCAGCCCAAAAGAAATTTCAGATGAAATACAAAGAAATATTTCCGAATTTTCAATAACTTACACCCCAGATTTTAGACAAAAAATAGCTGATTCATGGCCTAATAGCATAGATGATTCACGTGCTCAAAAAGATTGGAAATGGAAAGCTGAATTTGATTTACCTAAAATCACATCAGACATGCTAAAAAATTTAACGGCTAATTAATAATGAGACAGGAGATATACATTTATAATAGCTTGAGCAGAAAAAAAGAGCTCTTAAAACCAATCACCAAAGACTACATAGGAATGTATGTTTGTGGTCCTACTGTTTACGGAGATCCTCACCTAGGTCATGCAAGGCCTGCAATAACTTTTGATGTTGTTTATAGATATTTACAATTATGTGGATATAAAGTTAGGTATGTAAGAAATATTACAGATGCTGGACATCTTGAAAATGATGCTGACGAAGGTGAAGACAAAATAAGTAAAAAAGCTAGGATTGAACAATTAGAACCCATGGAGGTTGCCCATTATTATACATTAAGCTATCATAAGGCTATGAATATGTTAAATTGTAAATCACCATCAATTGAGCCTCGTGCTACAGGTCATATAATTGAACAAATAGAGATGGTGAAAAAGATAATAGATAATGGATATGCATATGAAAAAAACGGATCAGTATATCTTGATGTAAATAAATACAATAAAGATTATCCTTATGGAATTTTATCTGGCAGAAATCTTGAAGATACCATTGAAGGAACTAGGCAGCTTGATAAACAAGTAGAGAAAAAAAGCCCTGTTGATTTTGCAATTTGGAAAAAAGCATCAAAAGATCATATTATGAGATGGACATCGCCCTGGGGGCAAGGGTTTCCTGGTTGGCATATGGAGTGTTCTGCAATGGCAGAAAAATATCTTGGCAAGACATTCGATATTCATGGTGGAGGTATGGACCTTATGTTTCCTCACCATGAAGCTGAAATAGCTCAGAGCAATGCATGTAATGATTGTATGCCTGTAAATTATTGGATGCATAATAATATGATAACAATTGATGGAAAAAAAATGGGCAAATCACTTGGGAACTTCATTAATCTCGAGCAATTCTTTACAGGTAAACATGAAAAACTAGAAAAAGCTTTTGATCCAATGACAATACGGTTTTTTATCTTACAGGCTCATTACAGAAGCACTTTAGACTTTGGAAATGATGCGCTAAAAGCAGCGGAAAAAGGACTAACCAAATTATCTGATGCTGTTAAAACATTAAATTCTTTATCCCCATCAAACAAATCGAGTTTTGATGTTAGAGAATTAGAAAAAAAATGTTTTGATGCACTTAATGATGATTTTAACACACCCATTCTTATTGCTCATCTTTTTGAAGGGGTTAAGCAGATTAATCTAGCTAAAAATAATAAAGCTGAATTTAAGCATGAAGATCTTGAAATTTTAAAATCAATTTTTAAAGTTTTTGCCAATAATGTTTTGGGATTAACAACAAAACAAGAAAATTCATCAAATGACTTTACTAATGAGATTATGGAAGTAATTCTTAGGCTTAGAAATCATGTAAAAAGCAATAAAGATTTTGTAACTGCAGATTTAATTAGAGATGAATTAGATAAAGTTGGGATACAAATAAAAGACACTAGAGAAGGAAGTAGTTGGGAGTCCAAAGGTTAATTATATGAGAGCGCTTATCTTTTTTATTATAATAATTAGTCTTTTCTCATGTACTAATAATGTTAAAGAATCCAACAAACAAATAACAACAAACAAAAAATCAACTCCTGTTTTTAACAGTGATAGTGCATATTTTTTTGTGGACAAACAGGTTGCGTTTGGTCCTAGAGTAATAAGTTCTGATGCTTGGGACAAGTGCTCAAAATATTTAGAAAAAAAGTTAAGATCATACAACGCTGAGGTTAAAGTTCAAACCGCTCCTGTAACAACATATGATGGGAAAAATCATGTGCTCAGAAACATTATAGCAAGTTTTGATTCTGAAAAAAATAACAGAATTGCTTTGTTTGCTCATTGGGACTCAAGACATATTGCTGATCATGATACTATAAATACAGAATTACCTATTCTTGGTGCTAATGACGGAGGTAGCGGTGTGGGGGTACTTATTGAAATTGCAAGACTAATCAATCTTAATAAGCCTAAAATTGGTGTAGATATAATTTTATTTGATGCAGAAGATTATGGGCAGCCTGAAAACTCTAAATATCCAATTATGAATGATTCGTGGTGTTTGGGTTCACAGCATTGGTCAAAAAATCCGCACAAAAAAAATTATTTTGCCAAATATGGAATACTACTTGATATGGTTGGTGGTAAAAACGCTAAATTCTGGCAAGAAGAAGTCTCAACTTACTATGCTTCAAATATTGTAGACAAAGTATGGAACACTGCACATAAAATTGGTTATTCCAACTTTTTTGTTTTTAAAGCTAGCCCTCAAATTATGGATGATCATTACTATGTTAATACAATTGCTGGAATTCCAACAATCGACATAATTGAATACGATCCTTTTTCAAAAAACAATTTTAATAAACATTGGCACACTCATGCCGATGATATGAACAATGTTCACAGAGAAACGCTAAAAGCAGTTGGGCAAACAGTGCTTGAAGTAATTTATTCTGAATAGTTTAAATTAAAAGAAAATAATTTTTGATTAGTTAATGATTATTGCTCATCACACCCAACAATATAAGTGATTTCAAAATCTTCTACATAAAAGGTATCCTTAGCTTCATAGCCAGTAATGTTAGTTTCCATAGGGAAATACTCCATTTCTGATACTGACATATATAACTCTATTAAATCCAAAGAGTCTTCATTCAAAAAATCAAGACTATATTCTTCTAGACTTATTTCGTCCATAAATGAATGATAACCTTCCCCGTACACCCACCATCCGGAAAGGTTAATTGATGAATTTTTAAAAGAATCATTCTTATTGACTCCACACGACATCACAAAAACAGTAAAAAAAACAATTCTTAATAATCTCATATTACTTATTTGTAAAAATTCATTTCATAAATATATTTCCAAGCTTTTTCTGGCAAAAGAGATGATACATCTTTACCTGATTTTATTGAATTTCTTATAAAACTAGCCGACACATCAATTAATGGCACGTCTTCTATATAAAAAATGTTTTTATGTGTTTTTTTTACAAAGGATCCGCTTCTTGGATAAACATAAATACTATAATTATCTAAGATCTCTTTATAATTTTTCCATTTTGGTAAACTTACTATATTGTCTTCTCCCATAATAATAGAAAAACTATAGGAGGGGTATTTTTCTGAAATATTTACTAGTGTATCAATTGTGTAAGAAGGAATTGGTAAATTAAACTCTATATCTGAGACATCTAAATCATTATGGTCTTCTATTTCTCTTTGAATAATTTGCATCCTGTGATGCTGATTTAACAATGATTTTTTTTCTTTTTGTGGATTTTGGGGAGAAACAACATACCAAACTTTATCCAAATCGGTGTGCTGAACCATATGAGCTCCTATTACTTTATGGCCAATATGAAAAGGATTAAATGAACCAAAAAAAAGCCCAATCTTTATCATTTGTTTAAAAATTCTAATACCTTTTCTCTAGCCTTCAAGCATGCTTCAGAAAAATCTTCATTTATAATTATAGTGTCAAAATGATCTTTAAACTCAAGTTCTTTTTTTGCTTTGTTTAATCTTTTCTTAATATTATCTTTTGAATCAGTTCCTCTATTCAAAAGTCTTTCTTCTAAAGATTTAATGTTAGGGGGAGAAATAAATATTGATAAACATTCATCAAGATATTTTTTCTTAATATTTATAGCCCCCTTAACGTCCACATCAAAAATAACATGCTTATCTCTAGACCAAATTTCATTCACAGTAGAGAGAAGTGTTCCATAAAACTGATTTTCATAAACCTCTTCCCACTCCAAAAATAACCCTTCAGTTATCTTTGTTTTAAAATCAATAGTTTCTAAAAAATGATAATGCTCTCCATCAACTTCATTATGTCTTTTCGCTCTATTACATGCAGATATAGAAAATTCTAAATCAACTATCTCTTTTAATAAGTAATTAACTATTGAGGTTTTGCCCGCACCAGATGGAGCTGATATGACAACAGATTTACCCATTTTACAAAATATTTAAAAGCTGCTCTTTTATTTTCTCCAATTCATTTTTCATATTAACAACAATTTTTTGCATTTCTGCATTTGAGGCTTTTGAACCAATTGTGTTTATCTCTCTACCTATTTCTTGGCATATAAAACCTAATTTTTTACCGTTAGGAGAATTGGTTTTAGTAGTTTCTAAAAAATAATTTAAATGTGATTGAAGACGCACAATCTCTTCAGTTATATCTTGTTTTTCTAAATAATATATCAACTCTTGCTCAAATCTATTAGGGTCGATTTGCAGTTCTGCATTTTCAATTTTATCTTTCAAAGTAGATTTAATATTTTCTATTCGAAATTCACTTAAAGGAACAATTTCTTTCAAAAACTCATCTATTAAAGCAATTCTATCTGAAATATCTTTTAATAAATTTGCCCCTTCATTTTTGCGATATAACACAAGTGATTCTACTGCATTTTCAACACCTTGAAAAATATCTGCCCAATTATGCGTTTGTATTTCATTTTCTTTTTTATAAAAAGCTTCAGGCATATTTAATAATATAGAAACAATATCAGATTTCTCTAACTTTTCATGATTACTTGTATTATTTTTTAAATTTAACTCATTCTTTAAGTCAATTATTTGCTTATGATATTCTTTTAATTTAGGAACATTAATAGAATATTCTGATTCTGAAGTAAAATCATCGAACTGTACAGAAATTTCAATTTTTCCTCTGTAGAGCTTATTAGTTAAATATTTTTTTAGTTCTAGCTCTTGATGCTTATATGCTTTTGGCAACTTTATATTTAAATCAAGGTGCTTTGAGTTTAGAGATTTTAATTCAATATTAACATTAGAATTACTCAATTCTAATTGAGCTTTTCCAAATCCTGTCATTGATTGAATCATCTTTTTTTTTACAAAATTAATAAAGTTAGCTTCTTATTGTTTTTTTAGTTGGTATACTTACTAAATAAACAGCACTAAATATAAATAATGCTGACAGTATTTTTATAAAATCTAATGAATCGCTTTTAAGAAAAATTGCAACTACAGAAGCTAAAACTGGTTGTAAATAAATATAAGTACTCACTACCGAAGGGTTTAACGTTTTAAGAGCAAAAGCATTGAATAAATAAGCCAAAAATGTTGTGCAAATAACAACAAATGCAACTTTAAGGTAAATAATTTTTGAAAATGATTGCGTATTTACTTCTAATAATTCATTTAAACCAAACGGTAAAACAAAAATTAATCCAAATGAAAAGACGTAAAACATAACTGTTATTGGATTGTATTTTGTCATTAATGTCTTAACCAAAACAAGATAGATAGAATAGCTAGTAGCATTAATAAAAATCAAAATATTACCGACAAAAAATGCATTATCTATACTTATAGATCCAGATTTTAAAATTAA
>CACHFI010000033.1 GCA_902579065.1 uncultured Bacteroidota bacterium | reverse complement strand
AATTTTACTTTGTTTACCTACTATAATATTTGCACAAACATTTGGCACTATTTCTTCATTATCTATTTCACCAGTAAATCCAAATACTACTGATACTATTTATATTTTTGCTGAACTTCAATTTTGTTGCTCTAGTTGTTCTTTAGATATGAAATCATATAGTGTTGTGGGAAATAATATTGTTGCATCAACACAACATTGTCTTGGAATGCTAAGCGCAATTTGTAATATTACTGACACATTCAAATTAAACCCTCTAAGTGGAGGATCATACACTTTTGATTTGACTTTGTCTTCAGGTTTTGGTAACTCTCCTTGTACGCCAGGAATATCACCTGATGATAATGATATATTTGCTTTTAATATTGTTTCTTCTGTTGGTATTGAAGAAAAAACTTCAAACAAAGAACTAATTAAAGTAACAGACTTACTTGGAAGAGAAACAAAACAAACTAATCAGCCATTACTTTACATTTATGATGATGGAACAGTTGAGAAAAGAATCAGAATAGATTAATTTTATATAATTTTGCATTATAAATGAATGCTTTATTATTTTATCTTTTCTTAGCTCTTTTCATTTCTTTTATCTGTTCTTTGGTTGAAGCTATTTTATTAAGTATACCACAATCTTATTTAATGTCTTTAGAGTCAGAAAACTCATGGTCAAAATCTTTTCTATCTCTTAAAAATAATATTGATAAACCCTTATCTGCTATATTAACATTAAATACAGTTGCTCATACTATTGGAGCTGCAGGAGTAGGTGCTCAAGTAACTAATATTTACGGAGATGAATTTTTAGGAATTGCATCTGCTATATTAACGGTTTTAATTCTTTTCTTCTCAGAAATAATTCCAAAAACAATTGGAGCAAATTATTGGAAAGGATTGTCAAAATCTACATTTTACATTTTAAAAGCAATGTTGTTTATTACTTATCCAGTGGTAGTTATTTCAATTAAGATTACAAAATTATTTGCAAAAGATAAACAAAATAAGGTTACAAGAGAGGAGCTATCAGCATTGTCAAATCTTGCTTATAGCGAGGGAGTATTTTCAATGCAAGAAAATAGAATTATTCAAAATATTATTGATTTAAAAAAAATTAAAGCCTCAGATATATTAACTCCTAGAGTAGTTGTTTTTTTAGCTAATGAATCATTAGATCTTGATAGTTTTAGCAAAGAAAAAAACTTTTCTAAGTATTCTAGAATTCCTGTTTATACCAATGATATTGAAAATGTTACTGGCTATATTTTTTTGCAGGATGTTATTGAAAAAATGTCTAATACGAAGGTTAATATAAAGTTAAAAGATCTAAAAAGAGAAATTTTAACTGTTCCAAATTCAGTTAATGTATTTTCTTTATTCAATCAATTTTTAGAAAAAAAGGAACACATTGCTTTAATTGTTGATGAGTATGGTGGGTTTGATGGTATAATAACAATGGAAGATATAATTGAAACTTTACTTGGACTTGAAATAATTGATGAAAATGATCAAGTAGTTGATATGCAATTATATGCCAAAGAAAAATGGTTCAAAAAAAGAGATTTAGAATAAAACCTAATATTGTTTTATGATTTTATATAAAACAATCAGTAAAATCAGCTATCATATGCAAAACAAGCCCTATTCCAATAATGTTGAAAGGTCTCTTAAAAAATAACATAATAAAATACACGGATATAGCATAGTATGAATGAAGTGGATGAAAATTGATACTACATCTGTCAGCTTGGTAAATTGGGTTAGCAATTAGATGATCTAAATCAACTAGCATTGTTAGAATCATTATGAGATACACTTTTTTCCAATCTTTTTTAAAAAACAATTAAAAACACCTATTTTCAAATTGGGTATTATTTGATTAAGTTTGTTGTATGGTTAAAAAATTCAAGAATAATAAGGAATTTAATAAATTCTTAATTTCTGATTTAAAAAAGCGTTTTGCAAAAGTCAAATTAGGCGGAGGTCAAAAACGTATAGATAAACTTCATGAGAAAGGGAAGATGACTGCTCGTGAAAGAATAGATTATTTATTTGATAACAAATCAAAATCTATAGAGATTGGTGCATTTGCTGGTGATCAAATGTATGATGAACATGGTGGTTGTCCTTCTGGTGGTGTAGTTGTTAAAATAGGATATATTAGTAAGAAACAATGTATAGTTGTTGCTAATGATGCAACTGTAAAGGCTGGAGCTTGGTTTCCAATTACAGGAAAGAAGAATTTACGTGCTCAAGAAATAGCTATTGAAAATAAACTTCCAATTATTTATTTAGTCGATTCAGCTGGAATTTATCTGCCAATGCAAGATGAAATTTTTGCCGATAAGGAACACTTTGGACGTATCTTTAGAAATAATGCTGTCATGAGTAGTCAAGGCATTACTCAGATTGCTGCAGTAATGGGAAGTTGTGTGGCTGGAGGTGCTTATTTGCCTATTATGAGTGATGAGTCAATTATTGTAGATAAAACAGCTAGTATATTTTTAGCGGGAAGTTACTTGGTAAAGGCTGCAATAGGAGAAAATATTGATAATGAAACATTAGGTGGTGCAACAACTCATTGTGAGGTTTCTGGTGTTACAGATTATAAAGCAAAGAATGATAAAGATGCACTAGACAAAATTAAGAGAATAGTAGATAAAATAGGAGATTCTGCGAATGCTGGATATAATAGATCAAAAAGTCAGGCTCCAAAATTTAATGATAAAGATATTTTTGAAATTTTACCAAAAGACAGAACAACACCTTATGATATGTTGGAAATTATTAAAAGATTAGTAGATAAATCTGAATTTGATCAATATAAAGAAGGCTATGGAAAAACTATTTTAACAGGATATGCTAGAATAGATGGATGGGCTGTTGGAATTGTTGCTAATCAAAGGAAATTGGTAAAAACAAAAAATGGTGAAATGCAATTTGGTGGTGTTATTTATAATGACTCAGCTGATAAAGCAACACGATTTATTGCTAATTGTAACCAGAAAAAAATTCCATTAATCTTCCTTCAAGATGTAACTGGATTTATGGTAGGAAGTAAGTCAGAGCATTCTGGAATAATTAAAGATGGTGCTAAAATGGTAAATGCAGTAAGCAATTCGATAGTACCGAAATTTACAGTTATAATAGGAAATTCATATGGGGCAGGAAATTATGCTATGTGTGGTAAAGCATATGATCCTCGGCTAATTGTTTCATGGCCTAGTGCAGAATTAGCTGTAATGAGTGGTAATTCTGCAGCAAACGTACTTCTTCAAATTGAGACAGCATCACTAAAAAATCAAGGTGAAGAAATTACAGATAAGCAAGAGACTGAGCTATTTAACAAGATAAAATCACGTTACGACCAGCAAATTTCTCCTTATTTTGCTGCATCTAGATTGTGGACTGATGCAATAATTGATCCATTGGAAACTAGAAAATGGATTTCAATGGGTATTGAAGCTGCTAACAATTCGCCTATTGACAAAAAGTTTAACATGGGAGTTTTACAAGTATAGTACTTAGTATTGATGAATTATTTTAATGAAGAACATAGTTTATTTAGAGAAAGTTTAAGAGATTTTCTTTCTAGGGAAGTAACTCCAAATATTTCTTTATGGGAAAAGGAAGGTAGAATCCCTAAGTCTATATGGAAAAAAATGGGAGATATGGGATTTCTTGGTTTGACTCTTCCTGAAGAATATGGAGGTAGTAATTTAGATTTCTTTTTTGAAGTTATTTTTAATGAGGAATTAGGAAGGTTAAACAGTGGGGGATTTCTTATCACTCAACAAGTTGTTCAATATATGTCAGCTCCATATATTTTTAAATACGGAAGTGAACTATTAAAACAAAAATATTTGCCTGGAATTATTTCTGGTGATTTAGTTAGTTGCATCGGAATTACTGAACCTGATGCAGGTTCTGACACTAAAAATATTCAAACAAAAGCAGAATTAGTTAATGGTGAATATGTTATAAATGGATCTAAAACATTTATTACTAATGGAATTTATGGAGATTTTGTAGTTCTTGTTGTAAAAACAGATGCAGCTGCAGGATCTAAAGGATTTAGTTTGATTTGTGTTGATCTAAATTCTCCAGGTATAACAAAAAATAAATTAAATAAGTTAGGCTGGCATTCTTCAGATACTGCTGAATTAGGTTTTGATAATGTTAGAGTTCCCAAGGAAAATTTAATTGGAGAAGAGGGGAGAGGATTTTATTATTTAATGAATGGACTTCAATTAGAAAGACTATGTTTTTTACCAAGTCTTGTTGCAACTATGGAATTTGCTATTTCTGAGTCACTAAATTATATGTCACAAAGAAAGGCATTTGGAAGAACATTAGACAAATTTGAAGTTTTGAGACATAGAGTTGCACAATTATCATCAGAACTTGAAGCAATAAAAGCCTTTAGTTATTTCTGCTGTGATTTATATGGTAAAAATATTTATGATGTTAAGCTATGCTCTATGGGAAAGTTACTTGTAACCGAATTACAAGAGAAGATTTCTACTCAATGTTTGCAATTTTTTGGTGGTAATGGATATACTGAAGATTATCCAATGGCTAGAATGTATAGAGACGCTAGAATTGGAACAATTGGAGCTGGAACCTCTGAAATAATGAGAGATATTATTGCAAAGATTATTATAGATGATGTAAAATATAAAAAAGCTAAATCAAATATAAATACAAAAAATCATCATTCTTTAAATAAGAATAGTTTATTGGATAGCTTAGAAAATAAAAAAGATTTAGTATCTGTACAATCTTTTTTAATTGCTGAGGATACATTAAATATTACCATAAAGCAT
The DNA here is from genome assembly GCA_902579065.1 of uncultured Bacteroidota bacterium. GTDB lineage: Bacteria > Bacteroidota > Bacteroidia > Flavobacteriales > BACL11. The sequence goes on along the minus strand of CACHFI010000033.1, from coordinate 7,091 downwards.
ATAAACAGTTCTGATGGAACAAAATATAATAAACGTGAATCACAAGCTGTAAGACATCAAATAGCTCAATTAGCATCAGAAATAGAATGTTCTAAATACTTTATTTATTCAATAATTAATAGCGATAGTAGTGAGGATAAAGAAAAAGAACATTTAATGGTTAGTTTATTGTGTTTACAAATTATGAATAAAGTAGTTTCTGAATGTTTTGATATTTATGGGTATTATCCAAGCCTTGACCAACATCCGCTGGAAAAAATATTCCAGAAATCAAAGATTATTCAAATCTCGAACAGAAAAATTGATTTACTTAATCGTATATCTTCTTTAATCATCCAAAAGAGTTAAATAATTATTAATCTTTCTAGAAGGTTAAGAATACTTATTATAAAAATCTGAAGATAATTTATAACATTCTTCAAATTTTGATGAATTAATTTTAATTGACACCTTCTTTTTCTGCAGAAAGGAAATTAATTCTTCAGTAGGAATGTTACCTACCAATTCATTATTTGCCATAGGACACCCACCAAAACCTTTTATTACTCCATCAAATCGTCTGCATCCAGCTTCAAATGCGCTTTTAATCTTAGTGTAGGAAGTTTTAGGTTCTGAGTGAAGATGTGCTCCAAATTCAATATTATTATGATTTTTAAAAACTGATTCAAAAATAGAACTTATTGATTCAGTATTTGATGATCCAATGGTGTCACTTAAAGATATAGTATTAACTCCCATTTTACTTAGCTTAAATACCCATTCATTTACAATATCTATATTCCAAGGGTCGCCGTATGGGTTTCCAAAGCACATTGACAAGTAAACTACAACTTCTTTATTTCCCTTATCAGAAATAGATAGAATATTATCCAATTCATCTACTGAATCATTTATAGTTTTGTTTGTATTTCTTATTTGAAAACTTTCAGAAATAGAAAAGGGATATCCAATAAAACTAATTTTTTCAAATGTTGATGCATTTTCTGCTCCCTTTTTATTTGCAACAATTGTAAGGAGTTTAGATTTTGAATTTGAGAGGTCTATTAAGTCAATTATGTCTTTTGTATCAGATAATTGAGGTATTGCTTTTGTAGAAACAAAACTACCAATATCAACAATGTCAAAACCAACATTAACTACACTTTGTAAATAATTTAGTTTTGTTTTTGTTGGAATAAAAGTCATAATGTTTTGCATACCATCTCTGGGACACTCAATTACTTTGACTTTTTCTAACATTAAATAAAAATAAAAATATTTTTTATTTAAAAAATATGTTGTTAGAATTTTTTAGATAAGTTAGTTGATGAATTGGCTAGTAAATTAGAAACTAATAGTCATTTTTTTTTCTTATTTTTATAGAAAAAAATATTATGAAAAAGATTTTGCTTTTAATTTTTGCTTGTTTTTTTGTGTTTAGCTCAAATGCAACTCACCTTATGGGTGGACAAATCACAGCAACACACTTAAGTTCTGACTCATCTGGACATCATTATATTGTTGAGTTAACTGCCTACAGAGATACCGTAGGAATTCCCATGGCTTCAACAGCAGATTTTACTGTTACACATTATTACTTAGGGGGACTCTCTACTACAACATATACAGTTGATTATGATTCAACATCAGGAAATCTATTACCAACTGTAACGGTATATGGAGTTGAAGTATATTCTTTTATAGATACTATAACATTAAGTAGTGCAGGTTATTATTCAATAAGTTGGGAAGATTGTTGTAGAAATGGTGCTATTGTAAATATGTCTAATCCACTTTCAGAAAATTTATTTTTAATAACATACTTAACTGTTGACAGCTTAAATTCTAACTCTACTCCAACATTTTTAACTCCACCTGTAGCTTATCTTCCTCATGATACCATTTGGCAATACAACCCACTACCATTTGATCCAGACGGTGATTCTTTATCTTGGAGATTAGTTGAGCCATATGGTTTTCCAGGCACTCCTGTTGGAGGCTACGAATTTTTGTATGATACTCTATATTCAGATACAACAGGAATATTTTCTGTTGATTCAATAACTGGTTCTATAAGCTGGGATCCAAGAATGCTAGGTAATTTTTCTGCCTCTTTTTTAATTGATGAATTTAGAAATGGTGTTAAGATTGGAGAAATGCGAAGAGATATGCAATTTATAGTAGTAAATGACACCTCAAACTTTTTACCTAATATTTCTAATCTACAAACTGTACCAACTAATTCATTAGGTTATCCATATGTTAAAATTAATCCTGGTACAAATTATCAATTACACTTACTTGGAAATGATCAAAATCCAAATGATATTTTATCTATGCAGGCTTTTGGAGAGGTGTTTGATTTAACTAATTCTCCAGCTTCATTTAACTATTTCTATACTGGTAATGGAAATGAAATACAAGGTGATTTTTCTTGGACTCCCGATTTAAGTCACGTTCGTCCTCAACCATATATAACAGTATTTAGAACATCAGATAATGTGTTCTATTATGATAATACTATTCAATTCGAAGTTACTCTTGGAAGTACTGATTTAAATGAAGAATCAATTTCAATCAGTAATTTATATCCAAATCCTTCAAATGGTGATTTTATATTTTCAGTTAATTTAAAATCCTCAAAATCAATTACTGTAAAAGTTGTTAATATGCTAGGTGTTGATGTATATAATAAAAACTTAGATTTAAACTCTGGTAATCATTTAATTCAAAACAACACTGATCTTCCTAATGGATATTATATTCTAAGTGTTTCTGATGAAGATGATATCTTAAAAACATCTAAAATTTTAATTAATAAATAATTTATTTTTTAATAATAACTAAAACCCTTGTAATTATTACAAGGGTTTTTTTTTAGTTTTGATGTATGAAAGAGTTTCTATTTATATTTCTTATTTCATTTTCAATTTTTTCAAAGGCACAAACTTATTTTCCACCTCAAAATAATTCTCAATGGGATACTATTTCTGCAAGTAATTTTAATTGGTGCCAAGATAAGATTGATAGTTTATATGTTTTTTTAGATTCTACAAATACAAAATCTTTTATGTTGTTAAAAGGAGGGAGGATTGTTTTGGAAAAATATTTTAATGGACATTCTGATACTTCATATTGGTATTGGGCATCTGCTGGTAAAACATTAACTTCTTTTATTACTGGAATTGCACAACAGGAGGGTTATTTAAATATCTATGATACATCATCTAATTATTTAGGATCTGGCTGGACTAATTGCCTACCAACTGATGAAGAAAAAATTACTATTTGGAATCAATTGACTATGACATCTGGATTAGATGATCTAGTGATTGATCCATTTTGTACCGATGATACATGTCTAAATTACTTAGCTGATGCTGGAACAAGATGGGCATACCATAACGCTCCATATACTCTTTTAAGACCAGTTGTTGAAAATGCAACAAATCAAGGTTTTAATCTTTACGCTTATCAAAAAATTTTAAATCCTACTGGAATGGATGGTTTGTATGTATATAATGGATATGGAAATATTTTTTCAAGTACTACAAGAAGTATGGCGCGATTTGGTCTATTAATTCAAAACCAGGGAAATTGGAATGGTAATCAAATAATGACTGATACGAGTTATTTTAATCAGATGATTAGTACATCACAATCTTTAAATAACTCTTATGGTTATTTGTGGTGGTTAAATGGTAAATCTAGTTATAGACTTCCTGTATCTCAAACTGTTTTTTTTGGTAAAATGTTCCAAAACGCTCCTAATGATTTAATAGCTGCATTAGGAAAGAATGGTCAAATTATTCATGTTGTTCCATCTGAAGATATGGTTGTAGTTAGAATGGGAGATAATCCAAACAATTCGCTAATTCCTTTTAATTATAGTATTGAATTATGGAATTATATTAATGATTTTAGTTGTATTTCTTCAGAAATAAATGATATTAACCTAAATTCAAAAAGAAAATTAATCAAAGTATTTGATTTCCTTGGTAGAGAAAAAAATAAAAACTCAAAAGAACCACTACTATATTTATATAGCGATGGATCAGTTGAAAAGAAAATCATTGTTGATTAGATACTTTTTAATTTAGTAGTGTTTTAATGAAATTCATGTTGTAAATTTGCAATATGAGAAAATTTCTATTTTTTGTTTTATTCCCTTTTATTTTATTTTCTCAAAATTGGACGACTTCATCTAATTTTATTGGTGATGGAAGGCATCATCCAATAACTTTTGCAAATGATAATTATGGCTTTGTTGTGTCAGGTAGTTATTTAAATGATGTATTTAAATATGACAAAATTAATGATACTTGGATACAATTATCAGACTTTCCTGGATCGGGTAGAGGATATTCATACGGAGTTTCAATAGGGGATTATGCATATATAGGTTTTGGTTCAACTGACAATGGTACTTTTCCAACAGACTGGTGGAGATATAACATGTTAAATGATTCATGGTTACAATTATCTAATTTTATTGGAGATGGTAGAAATCATCCTGCTATGGTTGTTGTAAATAACAAAATTTATGTAGGTTGTGGAAGTAATGATAATGGCAATTTGGGAGATTGGTGGGAATATGATGTGTTATCAGATTCTTGGACTCAAAAGAATGATATAATAGGAAATAATAGGCACCATCCATTTTATTTTGGAATAGGTGATTATGTTTATGTAGGTTTTGGGCATGGTAGTGTTTTTGGTCCCGGCAGTAATCCAAATTCAAACAATTATATATATAATGATTTCTACAGATATGATCCAGTAAATGATTCGTGGACCCAGCTTCAAGATTTTCCTTCAGAAGCACGAGTGGCAGGAACTCAATTTTCTTATGAAGGAAAAGGATATGTTCTTAGTGGAGATGGAGATGATCATAATCCACTTAGTGCTGGAGAGTTTTGGCGATACGACCCATCAAATGATTTATGGACTCAGTTAATCTCTCATCCAGGTGATGCTATTTGGGCTCCAGGTAGTTTTGTAATAGGTTGTGATGCATATTTTTTACTTGGAGAAAATAACAATTATAATAATCCAATTTTACCTATTGCAATGTATAAGTATAAACTAGATAATCAGTGTGGATGTATTGATCCACTTGCTTTAAATTACTCTAGTGTTGCAACTTATGATGATGGTAGTTGTTGTTATATTTCAGGATGTACAGATATTACTTCTGTTAATTATAACCCTGATGCATGTTTTGATGATGGAAGTTGTGTTCAAGCAATTCTTGGCTGTATGAATCCAACAGCATCAAATTATAATTCAAATGCAAATGTTAATTCGTTTAACGGCGGTGCTTTTGATAATAATATTGGTGGTGGTTCATTCTTCAATAATAATCAGTATTTAATATTTGATAGTTATGATAATTGTCTGATAAAATCATGTGATATATATGCAGAAAATTATAGGTCTATTACTTTTGAATTAAGAAATAGTAATGGAAATGTTATAGATGATACAACTCTATATGTATCTCCAGGAAAACAAAATATTATATTAAATTTCGATGTTCCAATTGGTAATAATTTACAGCTAGGAATTAACGGAACTAATTCAGGGCTTTACAGAAATAATTCAGGTCCAAATTACCCTTACAATATTGCTGATATGATTAATATAACAGGATCAAGTGCTTCTCAGCCTGGCTATTATTACTTTTTTTACAATATTGAGGTTAAAGCAAAGTGTTTTAACACTACAGGTATAGATTCTGAATTAATTACTAATAAATCATTAGAATATATTTTTAGTCCCTTAGGAATTCAAACTACAAATCAAGCTAATAAATTATTATTTTACAGATTTTCTGATGGAACAGTTGAAAAGAGATTTATAATTGAATAAATTATTTAGCTTTTAATGCTCCACTATCAATCATTGATTGAAATGCATCTTTTAGAGTTTCATTCATAGATCTAAATTCTATGCCTAATTCTTTTTTTATTTTTTTATTATTTGCTTTAAGTTGATGGTTCAAATTGTTTGAAATATATTTTCTTGTTAATGCTTTATTTAACAGAGGACCAATTAACCAAATAAGCCATGCTGGGGCAGGTTTGTTAGGAATCGAATAAGATTTACCATAAATTGAATAAAGTTCTTTAGAGATATCAAGAAGATTAGTATTATGAGCATTTGTAATATATCTGCCTTTTGCATTTTTAGAGAATGCTGCAAGAAAATGTGCATTTGCAACATCTCTAACATCAACTAAACCGATTCCCATTTTTGGAATCCATTTTTTAAATGTTCCGTCTCCAATTTGTTTTAAAATTTTAAAACTCTCTGAAGTTTCATTTTGACCATTTAGAAAAGGACCCAAAACTAGACTTGGATTTATTACAATTAAATCCCACTTTTCTTGTTTAGAATTTATTTCCCATGCTTTTTTTTCAGCTATTGTTTTAGAAAAGGAATAAGGTTGGTAATCTAAAGAGGCTGTATTGTTCCAAACTGATTCAGTAATTTCATTGTTTTCATATTGTAAACATTCTGAGGCATCACTATACATAGCTGCAACACTGCTAGTTAAAACCACTTTTTTAACAGAATCAGAGTTATTTACTGAATTTAATACATTTTCTGTGCCTAAAAGCGCAGGATTTACTAATTCTTTTTTAGGATCTTTTATATCAAGTTTGAAAGGCGAAGCGGTGTGAAATACTACAGAACAACCTTCAATAGCTTTATTAAATGAATTTTTAACTAAAAGATCTGCTTCAAATATTTTTAATCTATTTGTTTCTTCTTTAACTAATGCTTTAAGTACATCTACCTTTGACTTATCGTTTTTATCTCTTACAGTAGCATGAACTGTATATCCTTCTTCAATTAGTTTCTTTACAAGCCAACTTGCCACATAACCATTTGCTCCTGTTACTAAAACAGTATTTTTTTTAGTCATTTTAATTCAATTAAATTTTAGCAAAAATAATATGGTTACTAATAAGTTAGTATTATTCAATTAAAGAAACTTATTAATTCAACAACAATTGTAAATTTACAAGATGAAGAAATTGAAAGCCTTAATTATTGGAGCAACAGGAGCAACAGGTAGAGAATTGGTTAAGCTTTTGCTTGAAAAT
>CACHFI010000032.1 GCA_902579065.1 uncultured Bacteroidota bacterium | reverse complement strand
ATCGTTCATATTATCCCAAGTGATTTCTGCTTTAGTGTCTGTAGTCCAGTTTGTTCCTAATCCTGTTGGAACAGGGTCAGTACAGCTGTAGTACACACAAGAACCATCATCAATTGTAGCTAATGGGTTGTAGTTAGCAGCGTTAGGATCTGTACAACCTACATAAATACAAGAACCATCATCCGTGTTTGCACCAGGATAGTAGTTAATTGCATTAGGGTCAGTACATCCATATACGAATGGTACACAAGAACCATCATCACAAGTAGCTAATGAATCATAGTTAAATGCAAGTGGGTCAGTACATCCATCTACACAACAAGAACCATCATCAGTGTTTGCTAATGGATCGTAGTTAGATGAAGTAGAGTCAGTACATCCGTAAATTGGAGTTTGACAGTTGTTTACAGTAAATGAGTAACTTACTGAGCTTCCAAAGAAGATTTGACCGTAAGCTAATGTAGCACCAGCTGCATCAGTTAATGTCACGCTTCCTAAGTTACCAGTTACCCATCCGTCACCACCAGCATCTAATAATGTTAATGTGTAACATCCATCAGATAAACAAACTGAGTCAGTTGCTGTAGTTGATCCCATTCCTGATAATGCTGGAGAAGTGTAAACTACTGCACCAGTATCATTAGAAATTTCGAATGAACATTCAGCCTGATCAAAGTCAGTTACCATTGAAGTGTAAACTTGATTTAGTGCACATGCATAAATACATGAACCGTCATCAGTTACTGCAATTGGATCATAGTTAAGAGCTGTTGGGTCTGTACAACCAGTTGCACAAGCATTAGCTCCAACTTCTAATTGGAAGTCACCAGAACCTTGAACACCAGGAGCTTGCGCATAATTCAGCGTATCACCTGTTGAAGGTCTAGTAATTTGCCAAGAAATTTCACTAGCCCATGATCCTCCAGAAATGTTAACATTGAAACATCCATTAGCTAAACATGCATATCCATCGTGGAAAGTACCAGAAGTAAATCCTGTACTGTTTCCTCCAACGAATACAACGTTACCGAATACATCAGTAATTGTCATGTCGTTACCGTTCCATCCGTCACCGAATGAATCGAACATTTCTATGTATAGGTAGTTGTCATAACAACATTCGTTGTTAGGATCAACAGTTGCACTTGGATCATAGTTATCAGCAGCTGGATCCATACATCCATAGTATTCACAAGAACCATCGTCATTATTTGCTAATGACCAGTAATTTCCTGCTAATGGATCAGTACATCCAGTGTAGATACAAGAACCGTCATCTACAAGTGCTAAAGCATCGTAGTTGTCAGCAAGTGAATCAGTACAACCTGCAGGGATACCATCGTCAACGATTATCTCATCAAGAGCCATATCAGATGACCAAGATACTCCAGTTGTAGCTCTGAACTGAATCAATAGGTTAGAACTTACAGGAAGTGCTATTTGAGCTTGAGTCCATACTTGAGGACCTCCACCAGGACCTAAGTCCATTAACCAAGCAACACTATCATTAAGTAGTACTTCTATTGATCCCATAGCATTACCATACATCATCCAAGACCAACGTAAAGATGGAGTTGAAAGTGTAGTAGTATTAACACACCATGAGTTTAGGTTTGCAACTTTATCGTTATTTCCTCCAGAAGCTTCTGTATAAATATACATACCACCACCAGAAACGTCATCGTTAGGACCAGTTTGGAACGACGGAGTTCCGAAGTTATCAACTGTCCAGTTCATGTCGTCTAATAACGTATCATTGTACCATCCATTTCCTGAGAAATCAGTTTGACCAGCTAAGTAGCTATCAAAGTTTTCAGTCCATGGACCTGAGATTGAACCAACACAAACTAAACAAGAACCATCATCATTATTCGCTAATGGGTTGTAGTTAATTGCGTTAGGATCTGTACATCCATCAACAGGAACAATACAAGAACCATCATCAACGTTAGCTGAGATGTTGTAGTTGATCGCGTTAGGGTTTGTACATCCAGGTACAGGGTTAGCAAGAACTGTTATAGTATCGTTACCAACACATCCATTACAGTCAACAAACTCTACAGTATAAACTCCTGGGTTTAACCCATAAAGATCTTCTGTAGTGTCTCCTGTAGACCATAAGTATGAATATAGTGAAGGTCCAATGTATAACATATCCATTGACATCCATGTATTACCTGGTCCTCCAAGAGGAGTACCTGTAAACGTACCAGTAGTGTTGTACTCAGCCATCGCAGCAGAAACCTCAACACCTCCTGAACTTGCGTAGTTTGGAGTGTATGGAGGGATTCCGAAGTTACCCCAGAAGAAGTTTTCATTCTGGTGGTGAAGTGCGATACCCATAGTAGCACCAACAGGAATTTCAATTGCAGGATCGTTCATGTGAACAGTCTGACCATCAGCTGATAAGTTGTGGAAAGTTTCACCATGGAAAGTCCAACCAGCAGAGCTAGCTTCATTTCCATTTGCTGTTCCAGGACGAGACCACATTGAGTTACCTTCTGCGAATGGACCACCACCACAACAAGATACAGCTAAACTGTTGAATGATTTAAATCCTCTCACAAACATTGGCACGAAATTAGTATTAGTAAAGTCCATAAAGAACGTGTTACCAGTAGATGCAAATGTCATTACCCATGGACCAGAACCACCAGCAGGAATAACTGCAGGGTCTGAAAGGTCTAATGAATCTGTATTACAGTATGAACCAACAGGAGTGAAATCAATCCATCCGTTAGCAGCACCGTTTGCAGATGCATCTACAACAAATGAAGAACCTGATAGGTTACAGTATAGACAAGAACCATCATCAATTGTGAATGAAGGACCTGACCAGTTAAGTGCAGTTGAGTCAATACAACCAACACATGAGTAATCACAAGTTCCATTGCTTAATGTAGCTAATGGGTCGTAGTTACATGCGTTTGCATCCATACAACCACCAACAGCAGGGAAACATAAAGTATCAGCATAAGGAGCTCCACCTGCAACAACAGGAGCACCTGTAGCGTCAGATAAGTTCCATGCAACACCTGCATCATTAGTACCAGAAGTAACAACAACATTGTAACATCCATCTGCTAAACATAATGTATCGAAAGCAGCAAGTGGGTTCGATAATGTAGATGAAGTAACTAAGTTACCAGAAGCATCATACATATCAAATTGAGAACCTCCCCAACCTCCTCCGAGATCAATTAAGTTTAATACAAATATGTTTTCTGTACAAGAGTACATACATGAACCGTTGTCGGTTACAGCGTTAGCATCATAGTTTTGAGCATTAGGATCAGTACAACCTAAGTTACATCCACCAGGACCAACTTCAAGTAAACCACTAAATGGAGCTCCTCCTGTTAAAAGAGTATCACCATCAAGAACAAGTTCCCAAGAAACTTCACCTTGCCATGAACCATAGTCAACTGTTACCCAGTAACATCCATTGTAAATACATAAAGAGTCATCCTCTTCAGCACCAGAAGATACAGTAGATCCACCAGTATTTAGAGTATCACCATTTGCATTTACAATGTATAAGAAGTTACCATTCCATGAATCACCAAATGAGTCATGCATGTCAATTAATAATTGACCAGCATATCCTTGATAAACACATGAATACTCACAAGAACCATCATCAGTATTTGCACCTGAGTCAAAGTTTAATGCGTTAGTATCAATACATCCATAGTATATACAAGAACCATCATCAAAGTTTGCTGATGGATCGTAGTTATCAGCTAAAGGATCAGTACATCCAGGATCTAGAGATGCAGAAACGAAGAAAGTTTCAGATCCTACACAACCATTACAGTCAGTAATAGTTACAGTGTATGAACCAACTCCTAATCCAGAGATATCTTCAGTTGTTGCACCGTTTGACCATGAGAATGTATATAGAGCAGCATTAGGGTCACCATAGATTACTTCTCCATTCCAGTTTCTTGGAGAGAAGTTTAGTGTTCCAAAGCTAGCACATCCGTGTCCTTCAGTTACTGTTATATTATTATCTGCTGCTCTTACAGTAGTACCAGGAGTTCCTGAACCATTAGTATAGTCAATATTTGCACTATACATACAGTGGAATCCATAAGTAGCTCCTGCAGGTATTACGACAGGGTTAGGGAACATAATTGTTCCAGTAGCAGCACTATTTGTTAAATCAACAGTTCCAGAAACAATACTTTGCCAGTTAGCAGAAACTGTATAGTCTCCTTGGTCAGAATACCACCACTCAGCTGTAGTTCCAGGCGCATCAGCATTCGGGAATGCTGGACCTTGAGACATACCCATAATAGATATATCACCACCAGAAGTGTTAATGATATTAAACATGTTACCTAACTGACCATTGTTTCCATCAAGAGGAGTAGCAAGAGTCATTGAAGACACGCAAGCACCTCCTGTAGGAGAAATGTCAATTGATCCAACAGAGTCGTTGACAGTTGGAGTGTTAACAATAAAAGTAGAAGCAGTGTCTACTCCAACAGGAGCAGGCTCTGTAATTGTTACTTGAATTGAAGAAGCACATCCATTATCAGGATCAATAGATGTTACTGTATATGTATCCGCAACTAAGTTAGAAACTTGTTGAGTAGTAGCATAAACAGAACCAGTACTTGTTAACCAAGTATATTGATCACCAGTTGTTGAATATGAGTTTTGAGCAAGTACCATAGCGTTACCTGTTGCATCTCCAGCACATAAAGGATCGAAAGAGAATAGCTCAGTAAGCTCATAGTACGTACATGCATTTACTTCATATGCTTCGATGTCATCAATCCACCAATATCCTGGCCATCCATAATCTACATTATAGTTAACCATTGCTTGGAAGGTAACATATACGTCTGTTTGACCAGCCCAAGCATCAAGATCATAGTAGTAATGACCGTAACCCCAACCTGAAGGGTTAGATGAAACAAATCCAGTTAATTGGTTTTGATCAGAGAAATGATCAATACCAGAATGCATTTCAGTTTGAACAACACCGTTTACAAGTACTCTCATCCATGCACAGTTAGTAAATGCAGAGTAAGCAGCAGCAGAGAAACGTAGATCAACGTCAGATCCAGATCCAGATAAATCCAAACAGAAGTTTGCAAATGCTTGGTGATTAGGATCAGTAAATGCAGTTGATGAATTTTGTGTTCCATAGAATGTATCACCACCCGTAAACTGTAAAGATACAGTGTCAATAAGTGCATCGTCAGCACTTGAGAATGATAAACCATCTACTAGAACTCCGTTTGTTGTCGTGTAACCCATCGCAGTTAGGTCTTCTGACTCAACATTTTCCATGTAGCTTAGTGTACCACAAGGGTAGTATGTACATAATGAATTGTCCGGTACGTTACATGTTCCACAGTAGTTAGATGCATATTGATCTAAACAACCTGTATATAAACATGAACCGTCATCAATTAAAGCTGATGGGTCGTAGTTATCCGCGAAAGGATCAGTACAACCAATAGCTAATTCTGAGAATTGAATCATATCAACTGCTGCATCAGAAGTAAATGATGTACCAGTTGCCATATGAAATTCAACAGCAATTTGACCTGAACCATAAGTAGAAAGATCTACAAGTCCTAAAGACCATTGATCTCCTTGATCTCCAGAAAGAGACCATGCGTTTGTCCAAGTTAAACCACCGTCAGTAGAAATATTAACTTCTAAGGTACCCATAGTAGCACCAAACATGTGATATTGCCAAGTTAAGGCAGGTGTAGTCCATGCAGATAAGTCTACACAAGATACAGTCATTCTTGCATCGGAATTAGATCCACCACCAGAAGTTTCTGTATAAACATAGTATAAACCATCATATGCACCAGTAGGTCCTGTGTTGAATGAAGGAGTTCCTCCAGTTCTTACAGTCCAATCCACAGTATTTGTTGGATCGTTTGACCAAGTAGTACCAAAACCACCCCCATATGTTTCCCAACTTTCAGTAGTATCGCTAGCAATACAACCATAAAGACAAGAACCATCATCAGCATTTGCTAAAGGGTCATAATTTGAAGCGCCAGGATCAGTACAACCAGGAACCCATGGTAGACAGAAATTGTCAGTATATGTTGAACCTGATGTGAAACCAGTACCTAATGTATACATTACTGTTCCTGAAGCAGGATCAATAATTTCTACATAAGCACCATTCCAACCATCACCAAACGAATCAAAACAGTTTAAGTCGTAACATCCGGGATCAGGTAAGTCAACAGAATCAAGATAATAAGTTCCACTTGAATATCCACTACCAGAAAGATAGGTAACACCCAAGTTGTCACTAATATTCCATGAAACCTCAGACCCCCAAGAACCAGAGTACGTTTGTACGTGTACCCAAGTTGCAGAAGCAGTTGACACCATAAGTGCAAATGCAGCAACTAGAGCAAACGTCAATTTGTTAAACGTTGTTTTCATAATAATTGTTTTAGTTAAAAAATTTGTTAATTGTGAACAAAAAACCATTGTGCTGCGACACATTGGTTATGTTGTTAGGAATAACATACGACGAAACATCGCATCCCAATAGATACGAATTACAAACCAGTTTAACCTGATAATTAATTCCTTTATTCATTAAAATTTGAGTTTTTTGTCGTAAAACCTGGCATAAAAATAAAAGATTTTTTTATAAAAAACAAAAAAACACTCCTTTTTTCATACTCATTAATATTTGTATTTTAATAAATTTTAAAAACAAGTATTGATTTTTTTGATTAATAAAAGCAAAGGACATTATTATTATATTTGCATGAATACCTATAAATCTGTTTGTTATGAAAAAATTTTTATTAGTAATTTTTACATCGATTTTTGTTCCGATTTTATGCTTATCTCAAGCTCCAACTAATCTAGCTGTAAATAATGTTTTTAACACATCAGCTATTCTTTCTTGGCAAAAGGGAAGCTGTGATACTTTAGCTTATACGCTTTCATATAAAGACAGTTTACAATCAAATTGGGATAGCGTTGTTGTAACAAATAATGGAAATAATTTTCAAATATATACTCTAACAGGTTTAAATTCTGTAACCACTTATGAATGGAGATTAAAATGTGGGACAACCTGGGTAAATGGACCAAATTTCACAACTTCAAATATTTTTAGTTTTAACTATGTAGTAACAGACGCAACTTGTTCTGGATCAAATGATGGGGCAATTGACCTAACTGTAAATGGTGGTTCTCCACCCTACACCTATTCTTGGTCATCCCCTCTTTACACATGGTTTAATGAAACAACTGAGGACATTAATACACTCTTTTCAGGAATGTATTATATAAATGTAACAGATGCGTTAGGTGCTTCAGAAACAGACTCAGTATTTGTTTCAATTGTTGATAGTCATTCTATTAATCAAATAGTTAATGATTTTACTATTAATCCAGTAACTGGATATGGGCAATGGACAAATACTATTTTAGAATTAATTAATACAGGATGTGATGTTAACTTAAGACCAGAATTTTTAATCACTCACGATAGTTTAGCTATTACACAAGGTGATTTTGATCTTCAATGGTTTAATCCTCTAACCGGTCAATTTGCCAATCTTCCTTATAGTGTAAATAATAATGGTCATGCCTTTGGATTTTGGCATTATACAAGTAATGGCCCTAATCCTGATTCAACTGGAATTATTGTTAATGAAGGTGCTACTCAATTATTGACAGTTAGAGTTAGATTTAATAATAATCCATCCAATACTGCAAATCATGGATTATATTCTTGCATTTGGAATACGCAGGAAGTTGATAATCTTGGAAACTTTGTGCAAACACTTGCTCCGGCTGATACTTTACTTTTAAGATTTTCTGACTGTGCTAATTTTTCAATAGACAGTGTAGTAACAAATAATATAGTATGCTTTGGAACTAATGATGGAAGTGCATATATTAATTCTTTTAGTGGTGGTTTTGGTAATTATTCATATCAATGGAGCAACGGAGATACTTCGTCTATTGCTACAAATCTTTCTGCAGGTAGCTACAGCGTTATAGTTACTGATTTATATAGTGGTTGTCAAGATTCATCAACATTTGATATTACTGAAGCAACACCAATTACTGTCAACCTTTCTGGAACCAATGTTAGTTGTAATGGAGCTAGTGATGGTTCTATTACTACTTTAATTTCAGGATCAGGATCATTTAGTTATAGTTGGTCCAATGGTTCTACTACACAAAATATATCGTCATTAAATGCTGGCCTTTACACATTAACTGTCTATGATTCAGTATGTAATATTTCATTTGTAAACTCTTATAATATAAGCGAACCTAGTTTAATTACATACTCTTCTTCATCTTTACCAAATTCTTCTTGTGATAGCACTCAATGTACTGGATTAATTTCTGCAAGTCTAAATGGAGGTACCCAACCATACCAATACTCATGGAGTACTGGAAGTAATCAACAAGCAATTTCTAATCTTTGTGCAGGTACATATACTTTAATTGCAACAGACTCTAATTCTTGTCAAACTTTTTATGACACAATAGTTGTTAGTGACACAACAGGATCTGCAAGTTTTAGTATAATTTCAAATAATGTAAGCTGTTACGGATTAAGTGACGGCTCTGCTGAAGCAGTTGTTTCATCTGGAGCTACATATGGAAATGTTTCATTATTAAATTATTGTGGTTCCATGCCATACTCAAATGCTAATGTTAATATTTCAGAAGTAAGATTAATTGGAGATAATGGAGATAACATAATTAATAATACCTCTACATATGGAGATGATTATGAAGATTTTACTAATCAGTATGCAAGCTTAACTCCTAATAATACTTATACAGTAACTATTGAGATTGGATCTGTAAACCCAAATCACCTAATAAATGAATTTGCCGGTGCTAAAGTATATGCAGACTGGAACACAGATGGAGATTTCTTTGATTTAAATGAAGAACTTGGAATAATAAATGTTGACACTGTTCCTTTTATAACTGATGTAACATTTACTGTTCCAAATACTTTAACTGGATATGTTACAAGACTTAGAGTTGTAATGCAAGAAAATAATGATAGTATTATTGGTCCATGTGATAGTACTTATTTTGATCCTAGTACAGTTTCTTTCATAGGCCCTATTAGAGGAGCTACTGAAGATTATTCATTAGTAGTAAATGTTTCACAACAACCAACATTTTTATGGTCAAATGGCGCAACAACTCCAATAATTGATTCTCTTTCTGCTGGAACATATTCATGTCTATTGACTGATGAAAATAACTGTACTGCTATTGACAGTGTTACAATATTTGAACCATCACAGATTATTGATAGTTTAACAGTAGGAACAATTCTCTGTCATGGAGATTTTACTACTGCATCACTTACTATTTCTGGTGGAACACCGCCATATACAGAAACTTGGTCTTCTGCTCCTAATAGAATTTATGCCGGACCAATGTCATATACAATAACTGATTCTTCTGGATGCCAAATATCAAACTCATTTACTGTATCACAACCAAACCAAACAGTACTTACAATTCAGCTATTAGACAGTATTAGTTGCTTTGGTGGAAATGATGGCTCATTATTTACAAATATTGTGGGAGGAGTATCTCCTTTTACATATTTATGGACAAATAATATTAATAATGATACTTTATATACAGATACCATATCTAATCTTGTAGCTGGAAGATATTTTTGTACAATTACTGATTCTAATAGCTGTGTAAATACAACCTCTTTTTCTTTAACTAATCCAACAGAAATTACTGTATCACAAACAAATACTAATGTTTTATGTTATGGTGATACTAATGGGGTAACCGTCTTAAATATAAGTGGTGGAGATGGAAACTACACATTAAATGCTTTTGGACAGACTCTTCCTCTACTTGGATCAAACAGTGTTAGTTCTGCACAATTTTTTCCAAATGGAATACCTGCTGGAACATATCCTTTTTCAGTAACTGATGGAAATGGTTGTGTAAAATATGATACTGTAATTATAACTCAACCAAATTTATTATCTGCAGTAAGCAATAGCGTAGATATAAGTTGCTTTGGGTTAACTGATGGTTCAGTTTCTCTTAATATTAGCGGTGGAACACCTCCTTATACTGAAGATTGGGGAGGATATAACCCAAATGCTTTAGCTGAGGGAACTTACTATTATACTGTTACTGATTCAAATAGCTGCACATATAGTGATAGTGCATCTATAATTGAGCCTGATTCTTTATATTATTCATCACAAATAAATCATATTAGTTGCTTTGGTTTTGACGATGGTAATGTAAGTTTAAATATAAACGGAGGAACACCACCATATATAGAAAATTGGGGTACAAGTGATCCTCTAGCTCTTTCTCCAGGAATGCACTTTTATTCAATCAGTGATACAAATGGCTGCACTATTTCAGATTCTGTTAATATTTCAGAACCTAATGAACTAATTGTCTCTTTAACAAGTACAAATATTACATGCTATGGAGGAAATAATGGAACAGCTACTCTTTTAATTTCTGGAGGAACATTGCCTTACACTGAAAATTGGTATGGATTTAATCCAACAGCACTCGTAGCTGGAACATATGTTTATACCGTAAATGATACCAATAATTGTTCAATAACAGATTCTGTAACAATAACACAATCTCAAGATTCATTAACCTCTACCCTAATTGCCACAAATTTGAGTTCATGTCTTGTAATGGACGGAAGTATTGATCAAAATATAATTGGAGGAACACCACCTTATACATATCAATGGAACAATGGAGATACAACCGAAGATATTAGTAATCTAATGGCCGGTACTTATTCAGTAACTACAACTGATACAAATGGATGTTTCACTACAGCAACAATTTTTGTTGATCAACCATCTGATAGTTTAAGATTAAGTTTATCAACGCAAGATTTTAATGGATATAATATTGCTTGTTATGGTGATACTAATGGTTTAATATCAGCTATAACTACTGGAGGGCATGGATTAATTTCATTTAGCTGGTCTAATGGTGATACAACTTCAACTGCAAACAATTTATCTGTAGGATCTTTTTCGGTAACTGTAACTGATACTGCTGGATGTTCTTTAACTGATAGTACAATTTTAATTGAACCTTCTCAACTAACCTCATCTTACACAACAACTGATGTGCTATGCTATAATGATAGTACTGGCTCAGCTACTGTTGTGTTTAATGGAGGTGTTCCTGACTATTTATTAGCTTGGGGAAGTTTTACTTTGCCTTTACTTAACGGTCAAAATGTTTTTGCTAGTGGAACAATTATTCCACAAGGATTGTATCCTTACAGTGCTACTGATTTAAATGGATGTACACTTTTTGATACTATAACAATTTCACAACCTGACAGTTTACATCCAACTACTTTAATCTCAGATTACAATGGTTACAACGTATCGTGTAAAGATGGTCAAGATGCAAATGTAGATATGATTATTAATGGTGGTTCTTCTCCTTATAATATAGCATTTAACTCATCATTAAGTTTGAATGTTCAAAATGAACTGGACACTAATAATATTCCATTAATTTTAGCAGGATCATATTACTACACTATTACAGATACAAATGGTTGTGCTTTTTCTGACAGTATAATTTTGACTGAACCACCTCGCCTTTCATCATTTACTCAACTATTAAGTAATGTAAGTTGCTATGAGGCATGTGATGGATCCATGGCAGTAATTGCTGGTGGAGGAGTTGGACCATACAACTATATTTGGAATAATGATTCAACCCTGTCTGATACAGCATATGATTTATGTGCAAACAACTATACAATCCAAGTATATGATTTAAATGGATGCATCTCTAACTCATTAGATTCTATTACTCAGCCTAATCAAATTGCAATTAGTCTTGATTCAATAACTGATAATACTATATTCGGTGGAAATACTGGTAATATATATATTACCC
>CACHFI010000031.1 GCA_902579065.1 uncultured Bacteroidota bacterium | reverse complement strand
AGAACCTGAGCCTGAACCAGAGCCAGAACCAGAGCCTGAAGTAAATGTTAAAAGTGAAAAAGAGAAACTTGAGGAAGGTCTTAAGAAAACTAAAACTAGTTTTTTTGGAAAATTAGCAAGAACTTTTGCTGGAAAATCAAAAATTGATGAGTTAGCTCTTGATGATATAGAGGAAGTTTTAATAACATCTGATATAGGAGTTGAAACTACTGTTAAAATAATAGATAGATTAGAGGAAAGAGTTGCTAAAGACAATTATATTAATACATCTGAACTTAACAATTTCTTAAAAGAAGAGATAGCTTCTTTAATGAAAGAAAGTTCTACATCTATACCTAGTATTGATGGTCCTTATGTGATAATGGTTGTTGGTGTTAACGGTGTAGGTAAAACAACAACAATTGGTAAATTAGCCTCTAAGTTTAAAAAAGAAGGTAAAAAGGTTCTACTTGGTGCTGCAGATACTTTTAGAGCTGCTGCAGTTGATCAATTAGTTATTTGGGCTGATAGAGTAAAAGTAGATATTGTTAAACAAGATATGGGATCTGACCCTGCTTAGGTTCTGGTTTAGATTTTATTTTCTCTTCTTTTAGTTCTTTTTCAAGCAAAGAATCCTCTTTATTATCATCTTTCTTCTTGAATAAACTTTTGAACTTATCAAATATTCCCATAAAATAATATTTATAAAACAAAAAAAGCTTCTTTCAAATATAGAAAGAAGCTTTAATAAAAAATATTTTTAAAAACTATTTTTTTGCAAAAAAATCGTTGACTTTATCTTTAGGAACTATTTCTGATTTAAATGAATATCCTCCAGTTTTTTCATTTTTAACCATTTTTACTGCTTTTGAAAAAGCTTTTGCTCCTTTTTTCTGTAATGATGCTACGGTTTTCTTTGCCATTTTATTTTATTTCTTTGTGTATAGTCATTTTCTTAAGAATAGGATTATACTTCTTCAGTTCTAATCTATCTGGTGTATTTTTCTTATTCTTTGTAGAAATATATCTAGATGTTCCAGGCATACCGCTTGATTTGTGCTCTGTACACTCTAAAATTACTTGAACTCTGTTACCTTTTTTTGCCATACCTTAATTATTGGGTTGCAAATTTAATTATTTTTTTTAATTGATATTATCTAGCGAACCTTTTTTACATCTATATAAAAAAGATCATCTCTAACATAGAAATTTTTTATATCTAATTTACCTAAAGTAAATTCCTTCCAATTATTTTCTGGGTAAATCCAAATATCTTCTATTCCATTATTAATCTTTATTTTCATATTAAAATCATCTACTGCATCCCATTTGTATAACAATATGTATTCTCTTCCCTGTTTATGTAGTTTATATTCTAAAACAGGAATCTTACTATTTTTCAAATACTGATTAAAAAAAGTAGTTAAATCAAAATCTACCTTATCATTAATATATTCCATTATATCTATTCCATCAATGACTTTATATTTAAAATCATTAGAAATTCCCTTCAATATTGAAAACCACTTAACATCATTATTAATTAAGTTTCTTAACGTATGTAGCATTAAAGAACCCTTTTGATACATATCATTACTTCCCTTTTGATTTACATTATAGGGGCCAATTATAGGCTTGTCATTTCTAACATATTTTTTTTGATTATTAACGTAATTTAACATCGCTTGATAGCCGTAAATACATTCAACATAAATAACTTCTGAATATGTACAAAAACCTTCATGGATCCACATATCTGCAATATCATTTGTAGTAATACTATTCCCCCACCATTCATGACCTGCTTCATGAACAATTATATAATCAAAATCTAGACCAGCTATAAAATTTTTATTTCCATTATAACCTGGAAGAAAATTATTTCCATATGCAATTGCCGATTGATGTTCCATACCTAAATATGGTGTTTCAACTAGTGAAAAACCATCATTTATAAACGGATATTGACCAAAAAAACTTTCAAAACATTCTAACATCGGCTTGACTTGTTTAAAATGTTGTTTTGCTTTATTTTCATTATATGATAATACATAATAATCCAAGTTAAGAGTATCAAATGAATTAAAATTATTTGATTTACTTAAATAGTAATCGCTAAAATGAGTGTAATCTGCAATACATAAGGTTACATTATAATTATTTATTGGATATGAAACAAACCAACTTGATGTATTAGCTAATTGTCCAAGTTCATTATTAAATAATTTCTTTTCAGAAATTAACTTACCATTTGAAATAATTTTTAAAGGAGATCTTGCAGTACATGTTATACTCATACTATCAGGTTCATCTGATTGATGATCCTTACATGGCCACCATGAGCTAGCACCAAGACCTTGACATGAAACTCCAATCCAAGGGTTTTTATTCATGTCCAAGTCCCATGAAAACCCTCCATCCCACGGTGGATTAACTGCTTCTCTAGGCGCACCCTCATAATTGACCCTAAAAACAATTTTTTCACCTTTGATAATTTTTTCAGGAAAATCAATAAAAACTGCATTGGATTTTCTTTTAAAACTTAGTGTATAATTATTGTAGACTATTGAATTTATCTTTAAATTAGAGAATAAATCAATTTGAATTTTACTGAAGTCATCAGTTGAAATAATATGGAAATCATTGTAGGAATTAACTAGCTGCTTATTTTTATCATCAACTGTTAAATTTAAATCATAATAAAAAACATCATAACATGTTCTTAGAGAGGTTAAATTACCTCTTAAACTATCCGCAAAAGTAAAATTCTGTGAGTAAGTATTAAGAACTAAAAGCGATAAACAAAAAATTAAAAAAAATCGCATTTTATAAACTAATTAATAATTAGTCTAATTTTGAAAGTGAAACAGTGCAATCAATCTGACCAGGTAAATTAGGTTCACTAAATGTTAGATTCATGTTAGCAGATGAATCAGACGAAAAAGTCCCGTCACCTGTTAAATAAATTGTAGCGGTATCTGAAATTATTCCTAAATCTAAATAAGCTCTAAAACTTTGATATCTAATATAGAAATCACCTTCAGCATCAATAGAAGCATTTAATGTGTTTTCTCCTGCATCAATTGATAATGTATTATCAGCATTAGAAAAAATTGAAATAGTATCTGGTAATTCATTTGCTAAAAAAATTGTATCGACTCCAAGAATATATTCTTCACAATTTGGTGAAAAGGACCAATCTCCTACAATACTATCGGTATTATAAATTGGTCTTTCATTATCACTTCCTCCCCCACATGAAGAAAGAAAAAGAATTAACAAAGCAGAGAAGATTGAAATTATTTTTTTCATTTTATTATTTAGTTAAAACCATTGTGCAATCACTTGTCCATGGAAAATCGCCCAATATTGGTATTTCAAAACCACCTGAAAAGGTAATATCCATATTTATTAAATTTTCAGAATAAATAACTCCACTACCATTAACATCAATATCCATTGGCCCTAATCCCATGTCAATAGATATTGTCGCAGGATTAACAGTCATAATACCATTATCATTTACAGTTCCACTAACTTGTGTTCCATTTAAGTCAATATACAAAATATCTTGACCGCCAGACTGAATATCAACTGTTGGTGGCATTTGATCATTTAATGATATATCACCAATAACTGGAATTGAAATTGCATCACAGTTAGGATCAAAATTCCATGTTCCTAGAGCTAATTCAGTCCAATTAGGTGGATATATGCAAGAACCGTCATCAGTATTTGCTAAGTTGTTATAATTTGAAGCTGATGGATCCATACATCCTAACAACTCTTTTTCACAAGAGGAAAAAATTAATGAGATAAATGATAAAGTAATAATTAAATAAAAGAGATTTTTCATAATTGTGCAAAAAAAAAGTTGCTATAAAGATAGCAACTTTTATTTATTTGATAATTTAGGAATTATACTAAAACATTTCCATTAGCGATTGCTTTTGAAAGAACAGATGCAATTCCTTTTTTGTTTATGGTTCTTAAAGCATTAGCAGAAACCTTTAATATAACCCACTCTCCTGTTTCAGGAACATAAAATTTCTTAGTTTGTAGGTTTGGATAAAATTTTCTCTTAGTTTTTCTATTTGAGTGAGAAACATTGTTTCCAACCATCACTTTCTTACCGGTTATTTGACAAACTCTTGACATAATTTCTAAAATTTTAGGATGCAAATATACAATCTATAGTTATATAGAGAAAATTTATTTATTTTTTTTTATTTCCTCTAAAAGCATCTCAAACGCTTTATCTTTAACTTGATCGATAATAATTTTTCTACTACCACTAAACAAAAATTGCTTAACAATAGTTTTCATTGGTGTTTTGATAGCAATAAAAACGGTTCCTAAAGGAGATATATTTTGCGATGAAGAACTTGCATAACCTGTCGTAGAGATAGCAAAGTCAGTATTGAATTTTTTTGCAACATTTTTTGCCATTAACTCAGCAACAATAGAGCTTACTGATGATTCTTTAATAATTGTATCTTTATTTATATCTAAAATGTTAACTTTTATTTCATCATTGTAAGCAATAATCCCACCACTAAAATAAGAGGAACTACCAGAAATAGATGTTAGTTCAGATGCAATAAATCCTGAAGAACAACTTTCAGCAACAGATATTGTAAATGAACTCTCAATAAGTAAATCATGTACTAGTACATTCAAATCTATATCACTTTCAGAGAATTCAATATAATTTTCTAATTTTCTTAATTCATCTTCAATTATACTGAGTTGTTTTTTTTGATTATTTCCAATTAGTGATAATCTTAATCGAACTGTTCCTGGCCTTGGTAAATAAGCTAACTTTATTTTGTCATTTAAATTCAACTCCCACTCTTTAATCATATTAGCAATTTGAGATTCAGGAATATTTTTTATAAATATCGTCTTATTTGTTATTGTCTTAAGCTTATTTTGAGATTTAAAAATTTTCAAAAAATCTTTGAAGAGATGTTTCATTTCATATGGAACACCTGGAAGTGCTAATATGTTTTTATTGTTTTTCTTAAACCAAATTCCAGGAGCAGTTCCCATAGAATTGCGTATAATTTTTGCTTTTGATGGAACTAGAGCCTGATTTTTATTTAAATCTAAAATTTTAGATCTTTTTTTTCTTTTAAAAAAATCAGTTATGTCATTTAATACATGATTATTTAAAATTAAATCATCTTCAAAAATCTCGCATAACACCTTTTTGGTAATATCATCATTAGTTGGACCTAAACCACCGGTGATAATTGTTAATTCTGTTTCTTTATCTAAATTTGTAAGAGCATTTTTTATACTCTCAGAATTATCTCCAACAGTAGAAATTTTTGTACATTCAATACCATTATTTACAAGTTGATCAGCAAGCCATGAGGAATTTGTATTGGTGATTTGGCCTATTAATATCTCATCACCAATTGTTATAATTTCTGCTTTCATTAAAATTTATTAAAAGGCAGTTGTAGGTCGCGTTAAATACTTTCCTTCTTTGGGCCTAATACTCATTACAGGAATAGGGGAATTGTTTATTATATATCTAGAGGTGACACTAATATTTTTGGACAATGAAAGTTCTTCTTTTTTAGTCATAATCATAAAAATACCGTAATCAAAATTTTTCTGGAAATCAAAAATAAAATCACCCAAATTTTGTTTATTATCACCTTCAATCAAATTTGAAGTACATGAAACACCAGCACTAATCAAAAAACTCTCAAGCTGATTTAGATTCATTTCTAACTTCTTTCTAGCACCAGAATTTTCTCTAAGTAATACAGAAATCAGATGAATCTTTGCTCCCCATTTTCTTGCATAGTTTAATGCATAAGTAACCTTTTCTTTTGATTCTTTTTCTGTATCAATGGGAAGTATAATATTTTTACATTTTGCTTTAATTGTATTTCCTTTAATTGTCATGACAGGACATTTGGATAATCTAACAACCCTTTCTGCATTTGAGCCAATAAATCGCTTTATTCTTCCCTCTGGAGAACCATTAGTACCCATTATAATTAAATCAGCATCGACCATTTCGGCAGCCTCATTAATCTTATTATATATTTTTCCTTGAGCAACCATTATTTCCATATCAATTAAATATTGTTTTGAAAATTTTTCAGCTAACTCTTTTAATCTATTATGAACCTTTTTTTTTAGTTCATGAGAATTATCATCTAAAAACAAAGAATCCATAGCACTTCTTTCTTCAATTACGGAAAGTAAAAATATTTTTGCATTATCTAACTTGGCAAAAACACAGGCTTGGTCAAGAGCAATTATTGACTGTTCGGCAAATCCAATTGGAACTAAAATTTTACTTGATTTAACTGACATAATATTTGTTATTTTTACAAGTACAAAAATACATTTTTATATGAACAAAATAGGTGATACTGAGTTAATAATTAATGATAAAAATAGAATATATCATCTTAATTTAAAAAAAGAGGAAGTTGCGGATAAAATTATTTTAGTTGGTGATCCAAGTAGAGTGTCTCAAGTTTCCAACAAATTTGAAAAAATTCTTTTTAAAATTCAGCACAGAGAATTCATAACACATACGGGTATTTTCAACAACAAAAAAATATCTGTGATTTCATCTGGTATAGGTACTGATAATATTGACATTGTTTTAAATGAATTAGATGCAATAGTTAATATTGATTTTAAAACAAAAGAAATTAATGATTTTAAAAAATCTTTAGATATTGTTAGATTAGGCACATCTGGAAGCTTAAATAACAATATTAACTTAGATACATTTATAGCATCAGAGTATGCTATTGGTTTTGATGGCTTAGCTCATTTTTACGACAATGATATTGTTTTAGAAAAAAAATTACAAAATGAATTTATAAATCATACAAAATGGGATGTTAAACACGCTTTGCCATATGCACTCAAAGCTTCTAATAATTTATTAAAAAAATTTGATAAAATTAAAAAAGGTATAACTCTTACAGCTACAGGATTCTATGCTCCTCAAACAAGAGAATTAAGATTAAAATCTTCTGTTAGAGATTTGTATGACAAAATAAAAGATTTTAAATACAATAAGTGTGATATTACAAACTTTGAAATGGAAACTTCAGCATTATATTTTTTAGGAAAATCTTTAGGACACAACACTCTCACTTTATGTGCTGTTTTAGGTAATAGGCTAGAAGATAAACAAAGTAACAAACCTCTTGAAACAATAAACAAATTAATTGATATAGTTTTAGAAAGATTATAAATATCTAGACAAGGAGTCTAAAATTAACTTAGGTGGTTTGCAAGGCTTTTTAGTTTTGCTATCAACAAAAACAAGAGTCACTTCCCCATCATTTATTAAAGCTTCATTTTCATTATAGCATTCATAATGAAATATAATCTTTGATGTTGGCAAACTTTTGATAAAAGTTTTAATAGTTAAATTATCATCATAAAAAGCAGGCCTATAATAATTAATATTAAAGTTTACAACTGGAAGTTCATAACCTGATTCTTCAAGAGATTTATAACTAAATCCCAATGAACGCAAAAGCTCTACCCTTCCAACCTCGTAGTATTGAGCATAGTTACCATAATAAACGAAACCCATTTGATCTGTCTCTCCGTATCTAACTCTTAAAGTAATTTCTTTTGAAAACATATTAATTTAATTTGGTTTCATATATACAACAAAATAATAGCTAATATTGCACAATATGAAATCAATTTTAAAATTATTTCTTTTTTTGGTTTTGTTTTCATGTTCAAACGAACATGAAATTGTTTCAAATAGTCATCAACTAATACCAGTTACCAATTCAATAGACAGTAATATAGTAAAAATCATCTCTCCCTACAAAATTAGTTTAGAAAAAGAAATGAATAAAGTGATATCATATTCAAGTAATGATCTCAAAAAGGGCCAACCAGAAAGTAAATTAGGAAATTTTGTGTGTGATCTAAGTCTTAAATATGCAGATGGAAAAGCAAATATTTGTGTGTTCAATAATGGAGGATTAAGAGATGTTATTTTAAAAGGAAATATCACAGTCAAAGATATATTCCAAGTGATGCCTTTTGAAAATGAGCTTGTTATAATTGAGCTAAATAATAAAGAATACTACACTTTATTAGAATATTTAACTCAAAGAGGAGGAGAACCAGTTGGGGGTGTTATTATTACAAAGAAAAAGGATACAATAATTTCTAATTATAATAATTATGAAAAAGTAAAAATTCTTACCTCTGATTATTTAGCCAATGGAGGCGATAATATGGATTTTTTTATTGGAAAAGAACAAAAAAAATTAGGAGTTAAATTAAGAGATGTTATAATTGAACATTGCATTGAAACAGACACAATAAAAGTCAATTTAGATAATAGATTAATCATTGAACATGAATAACAGAAGAACTTTTTTAAAGAGAATCAGTCTAGGAGCTGTTGGCTTAACAATGTTTAATCATAAATTACTAGCCCATGAAGATTTAATAAAAATAACAATTCTTCACACCAATGATATGCATAGTCGTATAGAGCCATTTAGTTCTGGAAAATTTAAAGGGTATGGTGGTATGGCTCAAAGATCAAGTATAATTGAAGAGATAAGAAAAAAAGAAAAAAATGTATTGCTTTTTGATGCAGGAGATATTTTTCAAGGTACTCCTTATTTTAATTATTACGGAGGAGAAATAGAATTTAAATTAATGAGTAAGATGAAATATGATGCTGCAACATTAGGAAATCATGATTTTGACAACGGATTAGATGGTTTAAAAAAACAACTCAAACATACTTCCTTTCCATTTTTAACATCAAATTATGATTTCAAAAAAACGATACTCAGTAATAAATTTAAATCGTATACAGTTTTTGAAAAGCAAGGTGTGAAAATAGGAGTTTTTGGATTGGGTATAAAATTAGATGGGCTTGTTCCCAAAGAACTATATAAAGAAACAAAATACATTGATCCAATACAAGTAGCTAATAAGGTTTCTAATAAGCTTAAAAATAAATTGAATTGTGATTTAGTAGTTTGTCTTTCACATTTAGGGCTTGAATATCAAAGCAATAAAGTATCTGATATTATTGTTGCAAAAAAAACAAAAAATATAGATTTAATAATTGGTGGACACACTCATACTTTTTTAGAAAAACCGATAATTGTAACTAATCAAGAAAACAAAAAAGTTATAATTAATCAAGTTGGCTGGGGCGGAATAAATATTGGCAAGATTGATTTTATTTTTAAGCAAAATAAGACGGATTTTGATGTTAAAAAAAGTTCAATTTTTGTAAAAAAAAATAAAAACTAATGTCAATTTTAATAAAATATAGTGATTTTTTAAAAATATTTTACAAACTCCATATCAGATAATTTTATACTGTAAAAAAAAGTACAAAGTCAAGTGCGAATTTTCTTTTTTTTTAACTAATTGTTTTTCATATTTGCTATAATTATTTTTGAAAAAAAAGTAATTTTAACAAAACAAGTTAATAAGTATTTATACTTATTTATTAAAAGACAACAAAAACAAAGTAGCACATAAAAATGACAGAAAAGAGTTACCAGGAAATTTGGGATAACTGTCTTCTAATAATAAAGGACAACGTTACGCATCAAAACTTTAAGACATGGTTTAAACCGATTAAACCAATTAGTATTGAAGGTAACATTTTAACAATACAAGTCCCAAGTCAATTCTTCTATGAATGGCTTGAAAACAATTACATAACACTACTTAAAAAAACTATTAAAAGGGAATTAGGAAAAGATGCTAAACTTGAATACCATATAGTATTAGAAAACTCATCAGGTTCAAAACCATATGTATCAAAAATCCCAAGCATCAATCAAAAGAAAATTGATAACATGCCAGTTAACATGCCTATCAACATAAATAAAACTGTTATTAGAAATCCTTTTATAATTCCTGGTCTTCAAAAAATAAATATTAACCCTCAGCTTAATCAATCATATACTTTTGATGCTTACGTTGAAGGGGAATGTAATCGACTTGCCAGATCCGCTGGTTTTGCAGTTTCACAAAATCCTGGAGGAACTTCATTTAATCCATTATTTATTTACGGTGGTGGTGGTTTAGGAAAAACGCATTTAGCTAATGCAATTGGTATTGAAGTAAAAAATAAGCTTCCTGAAAAAACAGTCTTGTATGTTTCGGCTGATAAATTTCAAACGCAATTTGTCGATGCAATAATGGATAATAAGAAAAATGATTTTGTGCACTTCTATCAATCGATCGATGTTTTAATTTTAGATGATGTTCAGTTTCTCTCTGGAAAAGAAAAAACACAAGATGTATTCTTTCACATTTTTAACCATTTACACCAAAATAAAAAACAAGTCATTTTAACTTCAGATAAAGCTCCAGTTGATATTATTGGTATGGAACAAAGATTATTATCTAGATTTAAATGGGGACTTTCTGCTGATTTACAATCTCCTGACTTAGAAACGAGACTTGCAATACTTAAGAAAAAAATCAAACAAGATGGTATTGAAATACCTTACTCTGTTGTTGAATACATAGCTTATTCAATCACCTCAAATGTAAGAGAATTAGAAGGAGCGTTAATTTCTCTACTTGCTCAATCATCATTAAACAAAAAAGAAATTACCATTGATCTAGCAAAAGACATGTTAGACAAATTTGTAAGAAACACTGTTAGGGAAGTTTCTATTGATTATATCCAAAAAGTTGTCTGTGATTATTTTGATATTCCTATTGATGTTATGAAATCAAAAACTAGAAAGAGAGAGATTGTTCAGTGCAGACAACTTTCAATGTACTTTGCTAAACAAATGACAAAAAGTTCATTAGCAATGATTGGAAAACATTGTGGAAATAAGGATCATGCTACAGTTCTTCACGCTTGTAAAACTGTCAACAATCTTGCTGATACTGATAAACGATTCAAAGGATACATTTCAGATATCGAAAAAAGACTGATACTTACATAAAATGAAAATCTTAATGGTATGCTTGGGAAATATATGTAGATCCCCCCTAGCTGAAGGTATTCTAAAATCAAAATCAAATAATCTATATGTCGATTCTGCTGGAACAGCTGGATATCATATTGGTAAAAAACCTGATTTAAGATCAATTGAAATTGGTAGGATTAATAATATAGATATTTCAGATCAAAGAGCACGTCAATTTAGCTCTTCTGATTTTTCAAGATTTGACAAAATATATGCTATGGATAATGACAATTATTCTAAGATAATTAGCCTTGCAAATAATCAGGAGGATATAGATAAAGTTGATTTAATATTAAATGAAATATATCCGGGTGAATTTAAATCTGTACCGGACCCTTATTACGGAGGAGAACAAGGATTTAAAAATATATATGACATGCTTGAAAAAGCGTGTGAAAGAATAATCTCTAAATATGAATCAAGGTAAATTAATCTTAATTCCAAATTTAATTGGTGATGAAAATTATAAAGATTCAATTAATGAAAAAATCATAAATACTATAACAAAAACAAATTTTTTTATAGTTGAAAATATTAGATCTGCAAGAAGATATATTAAAAAAGTTGTTCCTGAAAAATCAATTGATGATATTACTTTCTTTTCATTTGGAAAACATGATGATTTTAATATACAAGATGATTTTTTACAAAACATTTTATCTGGAAATGATATTGGATTAATTTCAGAAGCTGGTGTTCCAGCTGTTGCAGATCCAGGTTCTAAAGTCATTGAATATGCTCACAAATTCAATGTTAAAGTTAAACCTCTTGTTGGCGCTTCATCTATCCTACTTGCCATTATGAGTTCTGGAATGAATGGACAAAATTTTGCTTTCAATGGATATTTACCAATTGACAAAAAAGAACAAATAAAAAAAATTAAACAATTAGAAAATTTTGCTAAAAAAAGTGGACAAACACAAATTTTTATGGAGACTCCATATAGAAATAATAAACTACTAGATACACTTATTAAAGTTTGCGGAACTAATACAATGCTTTGTGTAGCAACA
>CACHFI010000030.1 GCA_902579065.1 uncultured Bacteroidota bacterium | reverse complement strand
ACTTACTATACTCTGACATTATGGGAGTTAGCGGAGGTGTTACTACTGAAGCACAAGGTATGGGACTTGACTTTGCATATGCTGCAATGGGAGGTGCTCTTGACCTAAACGTAAGCTACAACACTCTTACTATGGGTGACAACGAAATGGACTTTATGGACCTTTCTGGTACTTACAGTGTAAATGATGATATGACACTTACTGCTGGTAGAGCTTCTTACGGAGAAAATGGATTTAACGATCTATTAGGTCTTGGTAACAGAGGATGGTATGGAACTAACTCATGGATGTCTCATGGAAACATTGGTCACTTAGGTGCTAATGAGGAGAACATGTATGTTGGTGGTTCTTACAGCATGGGTGACTTCACTTTATCTGCTACTGTTCACAATGTAACTAATACTGAAGATGACTCTTATGAAAGAGCTGCTACTGAAGTTACTGTAGGATACACTCTAAGCGATAACGCTTCTTTATCTTACAAAATGGTTTCTGACGATGGAGGAACTGGTACAGATGCAAATTACAACTGGTTAACTTTAACTGTTACTCCGTAATTAGTTAAATATATAACTTAAAAAAGAGCTGCTAAATGCAGCTCTTTTTTTTTGCATTCTATCTAGCAATTAACAATATAATGTTAAGAAAAGTTGCTTTTTTAATAGTTCAATAGAAATAGCTTTATTATCTTGCGCACAATATTAATATTAAATTTTTTAAAATGAAAAAAGTATTATTTACAGCAGCTCTTGCAATGACTACGTTATTTGCTTCTGCACAATTCATGGTTGTAACAACTGTTACTGAAGCATCAGATGAAGCTGAAAATGGCTTTGAGATGGAACAAATAACAGACAAAATTGGATTAGGATACATGCTTAATGACAATTTTACTGTTGGTGTTCAAAGAACTGGTGAAGATGAAAACGGTGATACTACATATGACATGTGGGCTAGATATAACTTTGGAAATGACTTATGGGCTGTAGTTTCAGCTCCTTCTGAAGAAGCTAGTGATAACATGAGCGTTGGTATTGGTTACTCGCTAAATATATGGAAAGCTGTATATGTTGAGCCAAGCTTTACAATGTCTATGGCTGACGATAGCGATGATGAAGGAACTCTGAATCTTGGATTAGCTTGGAGATTCTAAACAGTTAATTGTTTTATAAAAAAACCACCTTATAGGTGGTTTTTTTTATCTATTAATTAGTGAATTCTTAATTTGTGATACTGCATCATTAAATCCCTCGGTCTTACTGCCACCTGATACTGCAGCACCTAGAGTAACTCTTTGGTCTGTTGACATTTCGTCACCATCACCACTCATATCTATTCTCGTTCTAGAGTCAATACCCCAGTCTTGAGCATAAGATACAGTAGTTAGAAGACCTAATGCAACTACTAATATTGTTTGTAAATTTTTTTTCATTATAATAAATTTATTAGTTAATACTCGGCAAAGATAAACTACTCTATTTAAACTAGCCTAATAGAAAGCCCACTTTTTTAACATTAAATTGTGTGTATCGAGCTTAAAGTATTGTTAATCAGTACTTTATAAGTTTAAAAAAAATGCTTAAAATCACTAAATTTTTACCGAAAATAGGCTAAAAAAGGGTGTTTTTGAGGTGTTTTTTTAAATTTTAGTCTTTGTAGGTGAGCCACTTCCAAAGCTCTCTATAAGATATTTTCTTACCGTACATGAGTATACCGGTTCTATATATTTTTCCAGCTATGAAAGTGGTAAAAATAAATCCTATTATTAGTAGTAACATTGAAAGGATTAATTCCCAACTTTCAACACCAAATGGCAAACGAGCCATCATTATTATTGGCGAGGTTAATGGTATAATTGACATCCAAAATGCCAAAACTCCATCAGGATTATCCATAATGGGTTGGATTAGAATAAAAGAGAATATTAACGGAATAGTTATTGGAAGCATAAATTGTTGAGTATCTGCTTCGGCATCAACCGCTGAACCAACTGCTGCAAATAGAGCACTATACATAAGATAACCAAAGAGGAAATAAAATAAAAAGGAAAAAAAGATCAGTAATAAATCAATTCCTCCAGTTAGTTTATTAATTTCATTAAAAATTAATGATTGATCAGCAGAATTAATGCTGTTAGATATTTCTTCAGAGCTTACAAACATTGTTTCAGCTATAGATGAGATCAGTATAGTTAAACAAACCCATAAAATAAACTGAGTTAAACCAACAAGAGCAACACCCAGAATTTTACCAATCATTAATTGAAAAGGTTTAACAGACGAGATAATTATCTCTACAATTCTATTTGTTTTCTCTTCAATAACACCTCTCATTACCATAGTTCCATACATGAATATAAACATGTAAATCAATATTCCAGTTATAAAGCCAATTCCAATACTAGCTTCCGTACTAGATGATGTAGTATCACCGTCAGAAGTAATTATCTTTGTATTGATAGTAATCTTTGTTTTAGCATCTTGGATAATTTTGATGTCTATTCCTGCATGTTTTAATTTATTTCTTTCTGAAATTTGTTCTAGCTGTTTTTCAATAGCTTTTCTTAAATTAAGGCTAATTTGTTGATTTGAAAAAATGGTATAAGATTCATCTTCAATTTTTAGTAATGCATAATAATCTGATAATTCTGGGTTATTAATAAAGGAATTCATTTCAGTTTCATCAAAAATTGTGAAATGAATATTTTCAGAATCTTCAAGTTCTTGAGAAAAATTTGTATTTGTTTCAAACACTCCAATCAATCTTTTTTGTTGATCAGTATCTGAAATGAGTACTGGAACAATAATTAAACTAGCCATAAGTATAGGAGCAAGTAAAGTCATAACTATAAATGATTTTTTCTTCACCCTAACTAAAAACTCTCTTTTTATAATTAAGAATGTTTTGTTCATTTCCCCACAGTTTTTATGAAAATATCTTCAATGCTAGCAAGGTTTTTTTTGAATGATATTATATTATGATTTTGATTAATAAAATCTATGGCTTCTTTTAATTCATTTTTAGAATTTATTTTGATTTCAAATTTGTTTTTATTTTGAGATAAAACGTCAAATCTCTCACTATTTCTTAACTGATTAGAATCAATTATTACTTCATAGTTTTCATCTTGAAATTCAGCTTTAATTTTATTTATAGGACCCTCTAGTATTGTTTTTGATTTATTAATTAACGCTATATGGTCACAAATTTCTTCTACAGATTCCATCCTATGAGTTGAAAAAATTATTGTAGTTCCATTTTTTCTTAGATTTAAAATTTCATCTCTTATTATTGAAGCATTAATTGGATCAAACCCACTAAATGGCTCATCAAATATTAAAAGTTTTGGTTGGTGTATAACTGTAACAACAAATTGAATCTTTTGTGCCATTCCTTTTGAAAGCTCTTCAACTTTTTTATGCCACCAGCTTGTAATATCTAATTTTTCAAACCAAAATCTTAATTTCTTGATAGCTTCGCCATATGACATACCCTTTAATTGAGCTAAATATAGTGCCTGATCCCCGACTTTCATTTTTTTGTATAATCCGCGCTCTTCAGGAAGGTATCCTATTTCTTTTATATGTTCTTTATTTAAGAGTCCCCCATCAAATAAAACTCTCCCGCTATCTGGAGCGGTAATTTGATTAATAATTCTCATTAAAGTTGTTTTCCCAGCGCCATTGGGACCCAATAATCCATATATACTAGATTTTGGTACTGAAATGTTAGCTTTGTTTAAGGCCGTGTAATCTCCATATTTTTTGACAACATTTTCAGCAGATAATAAAGTGTCATTCATACTAGCTGAACATTTCTTTTACTCTGTCAAAAAATGATTTGTCACTCTTTGAAGGTTGAGGCTGGAAGTTTTTTGAATTTTGTGCCTTTTCAAAGAATTTCTTTTCTTCGGAACTTATATTCTGTGGTGTCCATAGGTTAATATGTACCAATAAATCTCCTTTACCATAGCTGTTTACTGATGGAAGTCCTTGAGATTTCAATCTTAAAATTTTTCCGCTTTGAATACCTTTCTCTATTTTGATTTTTACTTTTCCGTTAATTGTAGGGATTTGACTTGTTGTTCCTAATGCAGCATCAGCAAAACTAATATAATGATCGAAATGTAAGTTTTGTCCATCTCTAATAAGAGATTCATGTTCTTCAACAGAAATAAGGACTAAAAGATCACCATTTATTCCATCAAATGGTGCGGCATTTCCTTTGCCACTTACTTTTAATTGCATATCATCCTCAACTCCAGGAGGTATTGTTATTTTAACTGTTTCTTGTTCTTTTACCATTCCATTAGCATCACTTCCACTAGGCCTTTCTTTTATTATTTTTCCACTTCCATTACAAACTTGGCATGTTGTTGAAGTTTGCATTTGCCCCAGAATAGTGTTGGTAACCCTTAGCACTTGACCGCTTCCATTGCATGAACCACAGGTTTCAAATTTTAAACCTTTTGCCTGAACTAATCTTGTTACTTTAATTTTTTTATCTACACCTTCTAGTATTTCTTTGAGGTTAAGAGAAAGTCTTATTCTTAAATTGGTTCCTTTCATAACTCTTCTTCCACCTCTACTTCCTCCAAATCCTCCAAATCCCCCTCCAAAGATATCTCCAAACTGACTAAAAATGTCTTCCATGTTCATACCCCCTCCAAATCCTCCGGGCCCTCCTTTCATTCCAGCATGACCGAACTGATCATATCTTTGTCTTTTCTCATTATTACTTAACACCTCATATGCCTCGGCAGCCTCTTTGAATTTCTCTTCAGCTTGTTTATCTCCAGGGTTTTTATCAGGATGAAATTTGATGGCTATTTTTCTGTATGCCTTCTTGATTTCTTTATTGTCAGCACTTTTACTAACCCCTAAAACATCATAGTAATCTCTTTTTGCCATAAATTTTAGTTTGCTACAACGACTTTGGTATATCTAATTACTTTATTTGAAAGCAAATATCCTTTTTCAATAACATCAACAATTTTTCCTTTCTCTTTATCATTTTCTGTAGGAATCTTGGTTATTGCCTCATGAAAATCTGTGTCTAATTCTTTTCCAATTGGATTGTCAATTTCTTTCAACCCCTTTTTTTCCAGTTCAGATTTTAATTGATTATAAATTAAAAAATAACCATCATTTTCTTCTGGTTTATTTGCTTTAAAAGCTCTTTCAAAATTGTCTAAAATTGGCAGTAGCGAAGTCATTATGTCTTGACTAGCTGTTCCAAAAAGTTCAATTCTTTCTTTTGCAGTTCTTTTTCTAAAGTTATCAAATTCAGCAAATAATCTTAGATTTTTGTCCTTTTCAGTTGCTAATTGCTCCTCTAAGCTTATCTTATTTTCTTGTTTTTTTGAGGTTTCTTCTTTTTTCTTCTTACCTCTAACTGTTTTTTTCTTTGCAGTCATAAATAAATTTTATTTTATAGTATAATATTGCAATAAGCTTGCCAAATATATCTGAATAGACAAAATGACAGTTATTTTTTTTGAGAATCTAAAAATCTGTGCAATGCAGGACCTTTAAGATTTTTGGCTATAATAATTCCTTTACCATTAATTAATACATTTGATGGAATACTTCTGATTTTATATTTTTCAGAGCCTTCAGATTGCCATCCTCCCAAATCTGAAACATGATACTCCCAAAATAATTGATCTTGATTTATTGCTTTAACCCAAGCATCTTTATTATTATCTAGAGATAAGCTATAAATTTCAAATCCATTTCCATCTTTAAACTTTGTTTTATAATATTTTCTGTAAGCGTCTACCAAATTAGGATTTTCTCTTCTACACGGCCCACACCAAGAAGCCCAAAAATCTATTAGTACTAGCTTGTTGTTAAGCTCAGATAAACTCATAAGTTCTCCATTAGGATTTTCATAAGAAAGCTCTAATGCTTTATCTCCAATATTAACACCAAAATTTTGAGAAAAGGAAATACTTGAATAACTTAATAATAAAAATAAAAAAGTATACTTTTTAAGCATTATCTAATCAATTCTAGTGATTTTTGCGCCAAGTGCATTAAGCCTAGTATCAATGTTTTGATATCCTCTATCAATTTGTTCGACATTATGAATTGTGCTTTCGCCATCAGCTGCTAATGCAGCGATCAAAAGTGATACTCCAGCTCTAATATCTGGAGAAACCATAGTAGTGGCTTTAAATTTGGATTTTTGATTTAATCCAATTACTGTTGCTCTATGTGGATCACATAAAATAATTTGAGCTCCCATGTCAATTAATTTATCAACAAAAAATAATCTTGATTCAAACATTTTTTGATGAATTAAAACACTCCCATTAGCTTGAGCAGCAACTACTAAAATTATACTTAAAAGATCAGGAGTAAATCCAGGCCAAGGAGCATCGGCAATTGTAAGAATTGATCCATCTATAAAGTTTTCAATAGAGTAATTTTCATGAGAAGGAATATAAATATCATCTCCCTTTTTTTGCACATCTATTCCAAGTTTTCTAAATGTGTCTGGGATAATCCCAAGATCATTATAAGAAACATTTTTTATTGTTATTTCTGATTTTGTTATTGCTGCTAAGCCTATAAAACTTCCAATCTCAATCATGTCAGGTAATATTCTATGAATACAACCATTTAATTTTTCTACACCCTCTATTGAAATTAAATTAGAGCCTATTCCACTAATTTTAGCTCCCATACTATTTAGCATTTTACATAGTTGTTGGAGGTATGGCTCGCAAGCGGCATTATATATTGTTGTTTTACCTTTTGCTAAAACAGCAGTCATAATAATATTTGCTGTTCCAGTTACAGAAGCTTCCTCAAGTAACATGTTTGTTCCCTTTAATTCATCTGCTGTTACTTCGTAGAACCCTTCTTTTTTATCATATGAGAAATTCGCTCCTAATTTTATAAACCCATTAAAATGGGTATCTAGACGACGTCTTCCAATTTTATCACCTCCGGGCCTTGGAATAAATCCTTTTCCATATCTAGCCAAAAGGGGGCCAATCATCATTATTGATCCTCTAATTGAACTACTTTTCTTTTTGTATTCATCACTAGCTAAGTAATCAATATTTATTTTTTCAGCTTTAAATCTGTATGTATCATCGGATGTTTGATTAACCTCAACACTCAGATCTTTTAAAAGATTAATTAAAATATTAACATCTCTGATATTAGGTACATTTTCTATTACCACTTCATCTTTTGTAAGAAGTACTGCACATAAAATTTGGAGAGCTTCATTTTTAGCTCCTTGAGGTGTTATCTCGCCTTTTAGTTTTTGCCCACCTTGAACTTTGAAAGTTGTCATTTATCTTTTTTTCTTGAATTTTTTCTTGAAATTCTTTTGTCCTTTATTAATCACACTTGCTGATCTAATAAATTGAAAATTAGCTGGAAGCTTGAGCTTATCATCAGAAAGTTGCTTTAGATGTAAAATAATTGTGTCATTACTTACCGAATGTTTGTTAAACAATAAGTATGATTTTTTCATATGATTTGCAATCATTCCTGTCATAATTTCTTTCTCCTTACCATCTTTTTGCTCAACAGCATACCTTATCATATTTTCAAGAGCAGCTCCGTAAAATGGAAATCTAATTTTATTTTTGGGATATGGCATTTTATCAGGTCTTTCCTCAAGTTTTTTTGGTTCTGGAAGAGGGTATGGAGAGTCTGCTTCTAATTGAAATTTAGAAATAATAAAAAGATGATCCCATAATTTATGATTGAATTCTTTTATGTCTCTTAACTGAGGATGTGTTTGTCCCATAAAATCAATAATTGTATTAACACACTTATTTCTTTCCTCTTTGTTTTTAATATTTATTGCGTGATCTACCATTTTTTGAACATTTCTTCCGTATTCGGGAAGAATTAGGTGATCTCTAGCTGTGTTATATTCCATGTGATTAATTAATTGAACAAAACTACGAAAAAAGTAATTCAATAGCTTTTATAAAGTTCAAATGTTAAAAATCAATACTTAATCCTAATAAATAATTTCTTTTTGCTTGAGGAAAATAACCTGCCATATTATAAATGCCATCAGATCCTAAAGTTGTATAATCATCACTTTCTCTTGGATCAAAAGAATTTGTTATGTATCTGTAAATCCATGCATTACTTACATATTCAACATTTAATAAGTTATTTACTAGAAAACTAAGTTTAGCATTTTTAAATATGAAACTATTAAACATATAATCTATTTGTAAATTACATAATAAATAGTCATCAATCTTTCTTTCTTCTGAAGATGTGTTGTCTATGAATTGTTCTCCAACATATTTTGAATTAAATAATAAAGAGGTGCGATTGTTAAATTTGTAATTCATTTGAGCCGCCCAAATTAATTTAGGGGAAAAAGCTAAATCAGTACTTTCATGAAAAATTTGTTCCTGTCCCCAAGTATCCCAATTATCAATAAATTGATTAAAAGAATCTACTTTATTTTCACTAATTGTTAAATTACCACTAATATTAATCTTTTTTGATATTTCATATGCACATTCAATCTCCACACCTCTTCTAAATGAAGATTCCACATTTTTACTTGTAAAGTAACCCACATCATTTATTTCACCAGTTTTTATTAACTGATTATCGTAATTCATGTTAAATAAGTTAATATTAAAAATCATCCAATTGTCAATATACTTATATCCAAATTCAGTATCATAAAGTGTTTCATGAACTGGCCTTGAATTAGGGCTGCTTTCTACATAATCTGCACGATTGGGTTCTTTATTTGCAACAGAGTATGAGCCATATAGGATTTGATTTTTATTTATTTGGTGGGTTAATCCAAATTTAGGGTTAAAGAAATCGAGCTGTACATTTTGCCTACCAAGATTTCCACTAATGTCATTTCCGTTAAATTCATAATCAATGTTTCTTAATTGTAAATCTGCAAAAAATGATGTATTTTCAGAAGCCATAAAACTTGCTTTTAAAAAAACATTGTTGTCAAATTTTGTTGCAATATTTCTATAATATTCATGCTCAAAATTACCATTGCTAGCAAATTCTGACCATATTACATTGCCATAATGTTGCCCACTGTATTTATTATATGCACCCCCAAAAATTAAATCAAGCTTTTCCATTTTATGATTTAAAGAATATGTCACACCACCAAAATCATTATTTAGCCATTTTCTTCTGATCAAATCAGTATTATAAATGGTGTCGTTACCAATAATAATATTTGAAAGGTTATAGTCAGTTAAATTTTGATCTAATTTCTCTTGCTCATAATACCCTTCTCCATGTGTATAGTGAGCAGCTAGGCTATAATTTGTTTTAGAATTAATATTTTTTGTGTAATGTAGTTGATAATGAGTTTGACTGTAGTTATCCACTTCATTTTCGTATGTGTAGCTATTAAATGTTCTATTTGTATCAAGGTAAATTAAAGGAACTCCGTTCCAGGCTTGGTAAGTTCTTTCATTTCCAGTAAAAATAATTCCTTTAATAACAGAAGTTTCATCAACGAATGTTCCTTGAAGATACAGTGATTTAAGATCAGATGATGCTCGATCAATATACCCATCAGAATTTATTCTTGATAGCCTTGTATCAAATGAAAAGTTGTTTTTTATTAATCCTGTTCCTAATTCAACATTATTTTTTAATGTATTGTATGAACCTATACTGTTATTTGTCCTTGCATATGCTTTTTTGTTTATACCAATAGTTTTTAAATTTATACTAGCACCAAATGCGGCAGCTCCATTTGTTGAGGTTCCTACTCCTCTTTGAATTTGAATATTATCAAGCGAAGATGCAAAGTCAGGCATGTTTACCCACCAAACTCCTTGGCTTTCAGAATCATTAAGTGGGATTCCATTTATTGTTACATTTATTCTTGATGGGTCTGTTCCTCGAATTCTGAATCCAGAATAACCAATTCCAGCACCAGCATCTGATGTTGTTACAATCGATGGAGTTAATGAAATCAAAGTTGGTAGATCTTGTCCAAGATTAGATTTTTGAATTTCTTCTTTTTTTACATTGGTAAATGCAATTGGTGTATTTTTTGAAGCTTTTATAGCATTTACATTAACTTCAGCTAGATTTTTTTTAATAGTAA
The DNA here is from genome assembly GCA_902579065.1 of uncultured Bacteroidota bacterium. Lineage (GTDB taxonomy): Bacteria > Bacteroidota > Bacteroidia > Flavobacteriales > BACL11. The sequence continues at coordinate 1,927 of CACHFI010000030.1, read as the reverse complement.
TTGAATCTAATTGGGCATGCAATAATGTAGGAATAATTAGAATTATAGTAAGAAAGTTTATTTTTTTCATTTTTTATAAATTTTAAATTAAACTTTTCTAGGGATATTGGTGTTTAAACCAGTTCAAATTCCTTGCTAGAATTACCTAGCCAGGTTCAATGGGTATAATCTCAGCCTGTATTTTAAGGCACCCCTATAAAAGATGGAGCAAAATTAAATAAATCAATGATTAATATTAAGAATATTATCTAAAATCTTTTTGGATTTTTCTAATCTATTATTACCATCGATAATATGATATTCATGCCTGGTTTTCTTTAATTCATTTAGATAAATTTCAAAAAGTTCTTCTCTATTAAATTGATTTTCTCTTAGTGGATCATATTCCCAATCTAAATCTGGTTTACATAAGAGATAAATCCTATGTTGTTGCTTTTGTGATTTTATTTTGTTTTTAATCCATTGATCACATTTTTTGAATTTAAATTCAGACCAAACTTTTATTGTAATTAAATCTGTGTCACAAATGCAGATTTTTTTGTTTGTGTTTAATTTTTCAAGCTGATATTGTTTTTTAGCTATTTTGAGTATATCATTATAGCAATAATGATTTTTAGTATTTGTCAAGTATTCTCTAGCATATTCTTGTACCAGATTAGTATTGTAAAGCTTTGATAATTCACTTGCTAATGTAGTCTTTCCACTGCTTTCTGGTCCTGATACAACTAATTTAATCACTTTTTTTAATAAGTTTTAACCAATTGAAATAGCCGTATATAGCTATGATGGTGTATAAAATAAACAAAACAGCAGTTAGATCTAAATCTCTAGAGTAATAAAGATAAATTGAAGCAATATTAATGGCAATAAAATATAACCAATTCTCTATCACTTTTTTTATTACCATGATTGTGGCTATTATACTAAATGTAGTCGTAAGAGAATCCAGTAATGGTATTTTAGCATCTGTATATATAGATAGTATAAAGCCAAAAACAAATGAAATTAGTGCCCCTAGAATTATAACAAAACAATGATGTTTTAATTTAAGTTCAGTAATATCTGATTTATTAATTTTAGTATTCTCATCTTTATTTTTTAATCCTTTCCAACTGTAATATCCTACAATTGCCATCAGAAAATAAAAAATTTGCAAGGCGGTTTCTGCGTATAATTTAGCGTTGTAGCATATATAAATATACAAAGCAACACTAATTGCTGCTGCTACCCAGCACCATATATTTTCTTTGGCAGCAAGTATTACATAAATAATTGAAAATAAAACAGCTATAGTTTCAAGCATTTTTAGAAAGAATGAATTGCTTCAGATAATTCAGAAATTAAATCAGGATTTTTTTCAATTGCGTTACCAACAACTATAATATCAGCACCTGCTTTACAATTTTCAATTGCTTTTTCTTTACTACAAATTCCACCACCTATTATTAGCGGAACACTAATTGATGAACTAACATGTTTGATCATTTCGCTTTCAATAGAATTATGAGCACCACTTCCACCATCCATATAAATTAATTTCATCCCAAGATATTCTCCAGCAATTGCAGTACTCCTAGCAATTCCATTTTTATCTCTTGGGATTGGTAGGGTATTACTCATATAGCTAGCTGTTGTTGCTTTTCCGCTTTCAATTAGCATATAGCCAGTAGATATAACTTCTAGCTTTGTTTCTTTTAAAATAGGCGCTGTAGTTACCTGTTTTCCTATTAATAAGTCGGGATTTCTTCCTGAAATAAGAGATAAAAATAATATTCCATCGGCATCCTTATTGATCTGAAGTTCACTACCTGGAAAAAGTAAAACAGGTATGCTAGAATTTTCTTTAATAGTTTTAATACATTCTCCAAGGTTATTATTTAAAAGTAAACTTCCTCCAACAAAAAAACAATCTGCATTAGCTGAATTA
>CACHFI010000029.1 GCA_902579065.1 uncultured Bacteroidota bacterium | reverse complement strand
TTGATGAAATTAGAGAGTATATTGATTGGACTCCATTTTTCTACACATGGGAAATGAAAAAGAAATTTCCTGAAATTTTAAATGATGACATTTTTGGAGAACAAGCATCTAAGTTATATGATGATGCAAATAAAATGCTTGATCAAGTTTCGATGAACAACTGGTTAGAACTTAAAGCAGTTATTGGACTTTGGAAAGCTAATTCAATTGGAGATGATATTTTAGTAAAAGATACAAATGACAAAATCATAGAAACATTTTGTACTCTAAGACAACAGTCTTTAAAATCTAATAATAATTTAGCTTTGTCTGATTACATTGCTCCAAAGGATTCTGGATTAGAAGATTATATTGGTGCATTTGTTTGTACTGCTGGTTTAGGAATTGAAAATCCAATTGCAGAATTTGAAAAAGATTTTGATGATTATAATGTGATTTTATTAAAGGCAGTAGCTGATAGATTAGCTGAAGCTCTTACTGAGTTTATGCATGAAAAAATTAGGAAAGAGATTTGGGCTTATTCGAAAAATGAAAGTTATTCAAATGAAGAACTTATTGAAGAAAAATATATTGGTATTCGCCCAGCACCTGGATACACAGCTTGTCCTGATCATACTGAAAAAATTAAGATTTTCAAATTGTTAGAAGCAGAAAAAAGGGTTGGTGTTTCATTAACTGAAAGTATGGCAATGACTCCTAATTCTACTGTAAGTGGATATTATTTTTCACATCCAAAATCTAAGTATTTCTCTGTTGGGAAAGTTCAAGATGATCAGATTAGTGATTATGCAAAAAGAAAAGAAATGACAATTAATGAAGTTGAAAAATGGCTTCGATCAAATATTTAAAATATGAAAGTTACAGAACATTTAAAAAAAGCAAAAGAAACTTTGTTTTCTTATGAAATTCTTCCTCCATTAAAAGGCGATAGTATCCAATCAATTTATGATACATTAGATCCTTTAGTAGAGTTTAACCCACCTTTTATTGATGTTACTTATCATAGAGAAGAGTACATATACAAGACTAAAAAAGATGGTTTGTTAGAAAAAAGATCTGTTAGAAAAAGACCAGGGACAGTTGGAATTTGTGCAGCAATTATGAATAAGTATAATATTGATACCGTTCCGCATATAATATGTGGAGGATTTAATCAAGAAGAAACAGAGAATGCTCTAATTGATTTGGATTTTTTAGGAATTGATAACCTTTTAGTTTTAAGAGGAGACCCAATAAAATCTGAAACCTATTTTACAGCTGAAAAGGGAGGTCATAAATATGCTTCAGATTTAATTAAACAAGTCGATGGTCTAAATAATGGAATATATCTTGATGAAAATTTGAGAAATTCATCAAACACAAATTTTTGCATGGGTGTAGCTGGCTACCCCGAAAAGCATTTTGAATCGCCTAATATGAATTCTGATATCCATTTCTTAAAAAAGAAAATTGAGTATGGAGCAGAATATATAGTTACTCAAATGTTTTTTGATAATCAAAAATATTTTGACTTTGTTAAATTATGTAGAGATAATGATATTAATGTCCCTATTATTCCTGGCTTAAAACCGATTTCAACCTCTAAACACCTAAATGTACTTCCTCATCGTTTTCATCTAAATTTACCTTCTGATTTAGTAAATGAAGTTTTAAAGTGTAAGGATAGAGACGGTATTAGACAAGTTGGGGTAGAGTGGGCTATACAACAAACAAAAGAATTAATTGAATTTGGTGCACCATGTATTCATTTTTATACTATGGGAAACACAGATAATATTATTAAGATAATGTCTAATTTTAATTAGTAAGTTTTTGAAAATGATCTTCTAGATTTATTTTAGACTTTTCTAATTCCATCATTTTAATATTTTCAACAATCTTTCCCTTATTGATAATTATAATATGGTTACAGATCTTTGGAATCTCCTGTAGTATATGAGTAGATAACAAAACAATTTTATCTTTTCCGATCTCAGTTATTAGATTTCTTATTTCGACTAATTGATTTGGATCAAGTCCTGTAGTTGGTTCATCTAAAATAAGAAGTTTAGGATTGTGAATTAATGAAGCTGCTATTCCAACTCTTTGCTTATACCCTTTTGATAGAGCTTCAATTTTTTTTGTTTTTTCATTTTCAAGACCAGTTTTAGATATAATATTTTCAATAATATTAAAGTCTTTAATTTTATAAAGAGAAGCAATAAATTGGAGATATTCAATAACATTCATTTCCTTATAAAGTGGATTGTGTTCTGCTAAATATCCAATAACATTTTTGGTCTCGATTTCTTCACTAATTGTACTTTTTCCAAAGACAGTAACTTCACCTGAATCTTGCTTCAATGTAGAGGTAATAATTTTCATTAAAGTAGTTTTTCCAGCACCATTAGGACCAAGAAACCCAACAATGTCTCCTTTGTTTAATGAAAAAGAAATATTACTAAGTGCTTCTTGATTTCCATATTTTTTGGATATGTTTTTAATTTCTAGTGACATTTTAAGATAAATGAAATTTCCTCATTATTGATGAGCAAATATAGAAAATAAGTAATTGTATATTTGTTTAATGAAAGCGTTGGTTATAAAATCTACTGGAAGCTGGTATGACGTTGAAGCTGAAGATGGCAATCTTTATAGATGCAGAATTAAAGGTAAATTTAGAGTTGATAATATAAAAAGCACAAACCCCATTGTAGTAGGTGATTATGTTAATATAGTTTCTGATTCTCAAAATTGGATGATTAATGAGCTATTTGAAAGAAAGAATAAAATAGTAAGGAAATCGGTTAATTTATCTAAACAAACACATATTATAGCAGCTAATATTGATCAAGCTATTTTAATGGTAACCTTAAAATCTCCTCATACATCTACTGGATTTATTGATAGATTTTTAGTTTCTGCACAAGCTTTTGGTGTAGATGTGATATTATTTTTCAATAAATTAGATATATATGATGACATAACAAAAGCAAAGCATGATGACTTAAAAGATATTTATTCAAACATTGGTTATAAGTGTATTTCTTTTTCTGCATTAAATGATGATTTAAAAAAGATTAGTGATATTTTGAAGGGAAAAAACAATTTGATTTCAGGGCATTCTGGTGTAGGAAAATCCACCTTAATCAATCAATTAATAGGAAGTGAAATACCAACAAATGAAATTTCTAAAACTCATGATCAAGGTCAACATACTACAACTTTTTCTCATCTTTATAAACTACAAAATGGGGGGGCAATCATTGACACTCCTGGTATAAAAGGATTTGGTTTGGTAGAATTAGAATCCAATAATCTTTGTGATTATTTTCCAGAGTTCCTTAGATTAAAACCAAAATGTAAGTTCAACAATTGTATTCATGTAAATGAACCAAACTGTAATGTTTTAAAATCATTAGATAATGGATTGATTAGTAGTCACCGATATTCTAATTATTTAAGTATGCTAGAAAATGAGGAAAATATATATAGATCGTCATGAGAGTTGTAATTCAAAGAGTTTCTAAAGCAAGCGTAGAAATTAATTCTAATGAGATTTGTAATATCAATAATGGATTGCTCATTCTTCTTGGAATAGAATTAAAAGATTCTAATGAAGATATTGTTTGGTTAACAAAAAAAATTATTAATCTAAGGATTTTCTCTGATGAAAATGGTAAAATGAATCATTCAATAACTGATGTGAGTGGTGAAATAATTGTTGTAAGTCAATTTACATTACATGCAAAAACAAAAAAAGGAAATCGCCCTTCGTATATTAATGCTGCAAAGCCAGAATTAGCTATTCCACTATATGAAAAATTTACAGATTTTTTAAGAAAAGAATCTGGACTAAATGTTTATACAGGTAAATTCGGTGCTGACATGAAAGTTTCGTTAATTAATGATGGTCCAGTAACTATCATTTTAGATTCAAAAGAAAAGAATTTCTAGATAAATTTATTAAGAATAGATTTTCTACCTATTTTTTTTGTGATTATATCATTTTCAATATTCCATCCTCTTGCTGGACAATATTCTCTACCATAAAAAATAATTTGAAGATGAAGTTTATTCCAAAGTTCCATTGGGAATAATCTTTTTGCATCTTTTTCAGTTGTTTCTACATTTTTTCCATTAGTTAGTCCCCACCTAAACATTAATCTGTGTATATGAGTATCAACGGGAAATGCTGGAAATCCAAATGCTTGAGACATGACAACACTAGCTGTTTTATGTCCAACTCCAGGAAATGATTCTAAATCTTTAAAATTATTTGGAACTTTACCATTATGTTTTTCAATAATCATTTTTGAAAGACCGTATATTCCTTTACTTTTCATAGGGGACAAACCGCAAGGGCGTATTATATCTTCAATTTCTTTTACAGAAAGTTGAATCATTTTTTTCGGAGTATCGGCTTTTTTGAAAAGAAGTGGAGTAATTTGATTAACTCTTTCATCAGTACATTGAGCAGATAGAAGAACAGCTACTAATAATGTATATGGATCTTTGTGATTTAGTGGAATAGGAGTTTTGGGATATATTTTTTCCAGGGTATCAATAATAAATTGAACTTTTTCTTTTTTTTTCACAACTTACTTTTTAGATGGCAAACCATAATGATGAATTATCTCAATGTTTCGGGAAATAGACATAATACCTGGGTTGATACCTATTTTTCCTTGAGGGACCTCAAAATTTAAATTTTTATAATATTCGTCCCATATATCCATTATTTTTTCTGTTTCAGGTTCAATAAAAGTCATAGGCTTTTGAAAAAAAATACTGTCTTTGGAAAAAGCCTCATGAATCAACTCAGAACAATAATATTGATTATTTTTTTCTATGAAGTAATGATCATATTTAACTCCTATTTTTGATTTTAGAAAAGATACTGCATCTTCTATTAGAAAATGATATTGTTTTTTTAATCTACCAACAACAACTTTTGGCATACTATCACTATCAAAAGATCTATTAAGAAAGCTATCCAGTCTTGTTGTTTTTACTTTTTCAGGAATTGCCTCCAAAATTTTAATGTCATTTTCATATATATAGTCAGAGTTAATGCAGTTAGGATCACCTAATTCTACAACTATTCCAATATGTGAGAAGTTGTAATTATTATATCCAGGAGTAACCTTTTCTATTGCATCACAAAGAGGTGATGAATCTAAATCTTGAAAGAGAATATCTCCAATTTGCAGACTAAATTCATCATTTGAATTATTTCCACAGCTAATTAATAATAGTGATAAAAAAAGTGTTTGGAATTTCATATAATCAAAAATAAAAAAAGAGGATTGAAATCCTCTTCTAATAAAGAAAGAAATGTAATGTTAATCAGCTAGTACAATGATTTTATTGTTTTGCATTTCAATAACCCCACCGTTAATAGAAAAAACTTCTTTTTCGTTATTTGTGTTTGTTACACTAATGTCACCTTTTGAAAGAGTTGAGATTATAGGAGCGTGGTTGTTTAAAATCTCAAACTCACCATTTGTTCCAGGAAGTTTAACAGATTTAATTTCACCTTCGAAAAGAAGTTTTTCTGGAGTTAGTATATTTAATAACATCTTATTATTTTGTTTCAGCAATCATTTTTTTACCTTTCTCAATTGCTTCTTCAATAGATCCAACTAAGTTAAATGCAGCTTCTGGATATTGATCGACTTCACCATTCATGATCATATTAAATCCTTTAATAGTATCTTGAATATCAACTAAAACACCCTTCAATCCAGTAAATTGTTCAGCTACATGGAAAGGTTGAGAAAGGAATCTCTGAACTCTTCTTGCTCTATGTACAGCTTGTTTATCTTCATCAGATAATTCATCCATTCCAAGGATAGCAATAATATCTTGTAATTCTTTATATCTCTGAAGTAGTTCTTTTACATCTTGTGCACACTTGTAGTGTTCGTCACCTACTACTTCAGGAGTAAGAATTCTAGATGTCGAATCTAGTGGATCTACAGCTGGATAGATACCAAGCTCGGCAATTTTTCTTGAAAGTACTGTTGTAGCATCTAAGTGAGCAAAAGTTGTAGCAGGAGCTGGGTCAGTTAAATCATCTGCAGGTACATATACTGCTTGTACAGATGTAATTGATCCATTTTTTGTTGATGTAATTCTTTCCTGCATAGTACCCATTTCAGTTGCTAATGTTGGCTGATAACCTACAGCAGATGGCATTCTTCCAAGTAAAGCTGATACTTCGGAACCAGCTTGAGTAAATCTAAAAATATTGTCAACGAAGAAAAGCACGTCTCTTCCTTTTCCATCGCCTTCTCCATCTCTGAAATATTCAGCAATTGTTAGTCCTGATAATGCAACTCTAGCTCTAGCTCCTGGAGGCTCATTCATTTGACCAAAAACGAAAGTAGCCTTTGAATCAAGTAGTTTTTGCTTATCTACTTTTGAAAGATCCCAACCACCTTCTTCCATATTGTGGTTAAAGTCCTCACCATAGTTGATAATACCAGATTCTAACATTTCTCTTAATAAGTCATTACCCTCTCTAGTTCTTTCACCCACACCTGCAAACACAGATAGTCCACCATGACCTTTTGCAATATTGTTAATTAGCTCTTGAATTAAAACTGTTTTTCCTACTCCAGCACCTCCAAATAATCCAATTTTACCACCTTTTGCATATGGCTCAATTAAATCAATAACTTTGATACCAGTGAATAAAACTTCAGTAGAAGTAGATAAATCTTCAAATTTTGGAGCCTCTCTGTGAATTGGTAAACCGTCTTCGGTTGGTAGATTTTCCATACCATCGATAGCATCTCCTATTACATTAAAAACTCTTCCTTTTATATTTTCACCGGCAGGCATTTTGATTGGAGCTCCTGTTGCAACAACATCAACACCTCTACTGATTCCATCAGTTGTTTCCATCGCAATTGCTCTTACAGTATCTTCACCAATGTGTTGTTGGCACTCAAGAACTAATTTACTTCCATTGTCTCTCGTTATTTCTAATGAATCATATATGTTTGGTAATTCATTTTCGTTGTTATCAAAAACAACATCTACAACAGGACCAATAATTTGTGAAACTTTTCCGGTGTTATTTGACATGACTTTCAGTTTAGTTTTTTATATGTTTTTCGCATGCAAAATTAAGGTTTTTAATTTGTTTGATTAATAATATTTACTAATTAAATTAATTATTAATTTTAAACACTTTTTTAACATTAAATTATCATTCTTGAAAATTTATAATTCCTTAGATGATTTTAAGGTTGACAGTAAAACAATTGTAACTATTGGAACGTTTGACGGTGTTCATTTAGGTCATAGATACATTATTAATCATCTAAATAAAATTGCAAAAAAAGTAAATGGAGAGAGTGTTCTTCTAACTTTTTCTCCTCATCCTCGATTAGTAATACAAGAAGAAAATTCAACTTTAAAATTAATTGACACACTAGAGGAAAAGAAGCTTAAACTTGAGAAAATTGGTTTGAAGCATCTAATTATTCAAGAATTTTCTAAAGAATTCTCAAGAATGAAATATATAAATTTTGTTCGGGATGTTTTAGTAAAAAAATTAAATGTTGATTATTTAGTAATTGGTTATGATCATCATTTTGGAAGAAACAGAGAAGGATCAATAAATGAGCTTAAACATCTTTCTGCCTTATATAATTTTAATCTTGAACAAATACCACCACAAAAAGATGATGATATTGCTGTTAGTTCTACAAAGATTAGAAACCTTATAGATACAGGAGATATAATTAAAGCTAATCGATATTTAGGTCATGCTTTTATTTTAAGTGGAAAAGTAATCCATGGAGAAAAAATTGGAAGACAAATAGGATTCCCTACTGCAAATATTGAGACTGAAAAAAATAAATTAATTCCAAAACCTGGCGTTTATTTTGTTAAAATTAATTTTAAAAACAAAATATTTAAAGGCATGTTAAATATTGGGTCAAAAAATAAAATCGAAGCGCATATTTTCGATTTTGAAGGAGATCTTTATGGTCAAGAAATTGTTATAGAATTTTTGGATTGGATAAGAGCCATTATGACTTTTAATAATAAAGAAGATTTAAGATTGCAACTAGACAAGGATAAGCTTACTTGCCAAAAATTAATAGGAAGTTAGTCTAAAATTTTATTTTCAATACATTTTACAGCAATTCCAATACTATTTTTTACCTCTAAAGAATTTCAAGTTTAGCAAATCTAAGTAAAAGTTGTTTTTGTCCTATATTTTCAAAAAAAATAGTTGCTTTTTTATCGAAATTTTCCCCACTTATTTCTATTATTTTTCCTTTTCCAAATTTAGCATGTTTTACACTCATGCCATTTTTAATTATAGATAAATCACTAGATACAATTGGTGTATTATGGCTGCCTGGTTTTATCTTTTTAAAACCTTTTGGTGGTGTTAACTTTTGTTCGATTTTTTTAAATGATTTTTTAAAATCAAATCTATTTGGTCTTTTCTTTTCCTTTTTGGTTTCAGCTTCTTTTTTAATAATGAATTTCTCATCAATTTCACTTAGAAATTGGCTTGGCTCACAAAAAATATAATTTCCCCATCTAAATCTATTTGTTGTATGAGAAAGAAATAGTCTTTTTTCAGCCCTAGTTATAGCAACATAAAACAATCTTCTTTCTTCTTCAAGATTTTCTTGACTATCACTTGCAAGAAGAGAAGGAAATAGGTTTTGTTCTAGTCCAACTACAAAAACATATGGAAATTCTAATCCCTTTGCAGCGTGCACAGTCATAAGAGTTACTTTGTTAAAATCTTCTTTTTTCTCATTGTCTTGATTTGTAAGTAAAGCAACATCTTGCATGTAGTTTGCAAGTAAATTTTCCTCGTTATTTTCACAAAAATCTTTGAGCCCATTTAATAATTCTTGGATATTTTCAAATCTGCTTACACCCTCTGGACTTTTATCATTGTATAAATCATTAAAAACTCCTGATGATTTAGCTATATGTTCGGCTAAAAAATATGCGTCATATTTTTCTGATTGTGAAATATAGCTATTAATTTGAGCACTAAAATCACTTATTTTATTAGATGTGCCTTTGTTAATTCCATGATCAAATTCAGATAAATTATTTATTAAATGCCAAATACTAATATTCATGTTGTTTGAAACAGTTATTAGTTTTTGAATCGTTGTTTGTCCAATTCCACGAGCTGGATAATTAATAATTCTTTTTAATGCCTCTTCATCATTTGGGTTTATGGTTAATCTACAGTATGCAAGAATATCTTTTATCTCTTTTCTTTGATAAAATGATAAACCACCATAAATTTTATAAGGAATATTTTTCTTTCTTAATGCTTCTTCAATAGCTCTTGATTGCGCATTAGTTCTATACAAAATAGCAAAATCTTTTTCATGAACCTGTTCTCTGTATTTGATTTCAAAAATTGTATTTGCAACCAACCTACCTTCATCACTGTCTGAATTGCACTTGCAAACAATTATTTTTTCTCCTTTTTCATTTTCTGTCCAAACTGTTTTTTGAATTTGATTCTCATTGAAACCAATAAGGCTATTAGCAGTTTCAACAATTGTAGCGGTAGATCTATAATTTTGTTCTAGTTTGTAGCTTTTTAAATCTGGATAATCATTTTTAAAATTTAAAATATTTTCAATTTTAGCCCCTCTGAATGAATAGATACTTTGCGCATCATCACCAACAACACAGATGTTTTCATTTAATGCAGCTAACTTTTTGATAATTAAATATTGAACGTGATTTGTGTCTTGATATTCATCAATTAGAATGTGTTGAAATTTATTTTGATATTTTAGTAGAGCTTGTGGAAAATTATCAAGTAGGAGATAAGTATTTATAAGTAAATCATCAAAATCCATTGCCGACGCCTTAACACATCTTTGATCATAAGCCCTGTAAATTCTTTCGAATTCTGGTCTTTTGGCAATTTTGTCAGTTTGTATTAACTCATGATATTTAGAATAGTTTTTAGAAGTAATGAAATTATTTTTTAATGATGAGATTCTGTTCAAAACTACTGATACTTTATAATGATCTTTGTCTAGATCAAACTCTTTAATAATACTTCTTATCAAACTTTTTGAATCTTCAGTGTCATAGATTGTGAAATTTTGAGGATAATTTAGCTTATCAGCCTCTATTCTTAAAATCCTTGAAAAAACAGAGTGAAAAGTCCCCATCCATAAGCTGGAGGCAATACTGCTTCCAACTATTTCTTCAATTCTATTTCTCATTTCTTTTGCCGCCTTATTTGTAAAGGTTAAGGCAAGAATGCTAAATGGCGAAATATTATTTTTTAAAAGGTGAACAATTCTGTATGTTAATACTCTTGTTTTTCCAGAACCTGCTCCAGCAATGACCATAACAGGTCCTTCAATATGTTGAACTGCTTTTTTTTGTTCTGGATTAAGTTGATTTAGGTAATTGTTCATTTTGATTTTTCGCAACAAATTTACTTTTTTTTGACACACAAAAACACTTGTTTTTTTTTGGACAGATTATGCAAAATGTTTTTTCAGTAAAAAGAATAATGATGGGGAAAATTAAAAATGTGTTTGAAAATGGATTTATTAAGAAGGAAATGTATATAAGATTTACGTCTTAGAAATGGAATTTTAGATTAATAAATTGTAAATTTGGAAAAAATTTACGTCTACATGAAAAAGATTCTAGTTTTACTTCTAGCTACTTTCAGCTTTTTTCAAATGCAAGCAACTCACTTAATGGGGGGTGAAATAACCTGGGAATGTATAAAAGTTGGTCCTGACGCCGGAAAATATATTTTTAAACTGAAATTATACAGAGACTGTGATGGGGTTTCGCTAAGTCAATTTGCTCAAACTATTACAGTTCACGATCATCCAACTGTAACACAAATATCTGCAGATTTTATATCAAACACAGATATTTCTCCTGATTGTGATTTTACAAATAGTGGTAATCCTCAATTAGATTGTTCTGGAAATCCAGTAGGAGCAGTTGAAGAGTATATTTATGAATCTTTACCAGTATCTTTACCTGGATCACCTCCAGCGACAGGTTGGCATTTTACATGGGATTCTTGTTGTAGAAATGGGGCAATTTCAAATCTAGTTTTATCAAGTCCAACTTCTCCTTCAGAAGGATTTACACTTAGAGCATCTATGTTTCCTTATTATGATAATTTAGGAAACTTAGTTCCAGCTGACCCTTGTTTTGATTCTTCTCCACTTTTTAATGAGAGTCCTAAAACAATTATATGCACTGGCTATCCATTTGCTTACTCTCATAATGCATCAGATGATGAACTAGATGAAATATTTTATGCATGGGATGAGCCGCTTGATGATTTTTTTGGGGTTTATAATCCTCCAGCAAATCCAGCACCTTTAACTTTTTTAGCACCATATTCTTATAATAATCCATTACCGGGTGGCGTAACTCTAGACACAATTACTGGAGAAATTGCATATAACTCTACAACATCAGGAAATTTTGTGACTGTTGTGAGAATTGATGCATACAAATGTGGACAATTGGTAGCTCAGATTTATAGAGAAATTCAAGCTGTACTTATTGCTTGTCCAACTCTTGCTGGTGGTGCCGCTAATACTCCACCAACAATTACTCCTCCTTTTACTGATCCAGTAACAGGTTTACCATCTTATTCTACAACTGTTGCTGCTGGAGGAACTATTAGTTTTCAAATTCATTCAGAAGATTTTGATATATATCCTAATGGACAACCTCAAGATGTTTCCCTAGAAATAACTGGAGGACAAATGGCTGGTGATTTTGTAACAATCACAGATTGTGCTAACCCTCCATGTGCAACCTTTGACAATGGTGCTGGTCTGACACCACCATTTTCTAATCCAACATTTGTTGATGGATTTTTTAATTGGCAAACAGCATGTAGTCATGTTACTGCTAATGCAGGATGCGGAAATACTTCTAATCTATACACATTTGCTATTAAAGCCCTGGATGACTTTTGTCCTGCACCTGCTATTACACTAGCCTCTATTACAATTGAGGTAACGGCTGCAAATACTTTACCAGAACCTGATTTGCAATGTGCATTTTTAGATGGTAGTGGGGATTTAACTCTAGACTGGAATGAGTCATTTGGAGCTAACGCATCAACTGTCTATCATATTTTTGGATCTGATAATATTGGTGGGCCATATACATTGCTAGCAGATGTTAATTATCCTGATACCATGTATACAATTGATTCTGCAAATATTCCTTTGGGATATCAGTTTTACTACATGACCCAAGAGTCTGAGTGTGCAAGTAATTCTATTGAGTCTGATACTATTACACCAATTGAATTCGCAATTTCACATTCTGATGTTAGTTGTTGGGATGATTCTGATGGACAGATAACAGTAGAGGTTTTAAGTACAATGCTAACACCATTTAGTTATTACATTGATGGTGTTTTAAATCCTAATCCAATTCCTTATGATACAGTTTTTGATGGCTTATCAACAGGAACATATGCAATTACAGTAAGTGACAATGGAAGTTGTCAAATTACACAAGATATAAATATTACT
>CACHFI010000028.1 GCA_902579065.1 uncultured Bacteroidota bacterium | reverse complement strand
ATCACATGTAGCGCTTGGATCGTAATTACACGCTAAAGAATCCATACAGCCATAGTTACAATAAATACAAGAGCTATCATCTATTGTTGCTAGGGGATTATAGTTAAGGGCAGTGGAGTCAGTGCATCCTGGTACTCCAGCAGTCTCACACATTTCCCATGGTGATGAAAACGTAGTGTCACCAGTAATTACAGCGACTCTGTTTACATAACCCCATCCATTTGGAGCTCCTGGGTCATAATTTATTGTAATACATGATAAATTTGAATCTAAATCTTCTTGAATGTTCCAGTTATCAGCTGAATATTTCCACTCAATAGAATCTCCTGGTGCAAATAGAGTTGTGTATTCCCAAATATTATCTCCATCAGGATCAGTCATCTGCCAGCAATTTCCACACCATCCATTAAAAACTCCATTAACCTCAGGAGTTGTAAATGGTTGGGTAACATTATTCATATCAACTTCAAAAGTAACACTATATGATGCTGGCCCAGAACTACATGGATCACACGATTCCCAACATACAACTGGAAGAGTTGTATCTTCAGAAACTGTTAAAGTTCTATTTGTAAATCCCCAGTTTGTTACCGTACACCACGATCCAGAGAGCAAGCTTTCTTGTATACCCCAATTATCAGCAGAAAACTTAAATTCATATGAACCATTAGCTAAATCAATGGTAACATCCCAAATGTTGTCTCCATCTGGATCACTCATGGCAGCACAACTTCCGCACCAACCATTAAAAGTTCCATTCACTTCAGGAGTTGTAAATGTTGCAGGGTCAACATTATTCATATCTACTTGAAATGTCACATTATTTTGTGAAAAAGAATTTAAAGAGAAAATTCCACAGAAAATTAGGTATAGAAGTTTATTTTTCATGATATGTATTTTAGTTCTTACAAAAATACAAAAATTACTTAGTGTATATTGTACATTAATTGATAAATACTTATTTGTTCATTAAAAAAAAGACCCGAACTAATTCGGGTCTTTTTAAAATTAAACTTAAGACTTGTTATTGAAGTACTATCTTTTTATTTACAACACCATTACTTGTTGTAATTTCTAAGAAGTAAACTCCTTTAGTATACTTAGACATATTTATTGATTTTGTGTATTCACCAACAAATTGCTCTAAGCCTTCAGTGTAAATAACTTCACCTATTAGATTAAGAACTCTAATTTCAAGGTTTTGCATATCTTCTGAAACAAAAGATACATTAAAGATATCTTTTGATGGGTTTGGATATACCTCAAGATTATTAATTGCGCTTCCTCCATCTAATCTAATTGGCGCAACACCTGGTTGAGTCCAAACTATAGGAGTAGTCCAATCTGACCTGTATGATGTAACTACAGGATCACAGAATGTTCTACCTTGAGCTCTATACTCAGTACCAGAATTTAAACCAAACTTCATTACTTGGAAGACAGGGAAATTAACTCCAAATCCTCCAGCTGTTTGCCATGATGATCCAGTAGTATTTTCTCTCAATGCAATTCTTGCAAAAGTATATACTCCTGTTGTATCCCAAGTAAATCTTGCTTTAAAGTGGTTTCCACCAAATGTTTGTACAGCAAGATTAGTCATTGGAGGACATGCTGGGGCAGTAGTAAACTGATCTGTGTAAGAGTAATTTGACTCTCCACCACCACAATAGAATGCTTTCATTTTGAATTCATATGTAGTTGAAGGAAGTAAGTTTCTCAACACCTTAGAAGTGTTTGGTAAACCAACATTACACAATCCAGATCCTACACCGGCAGCTTTTGTAATCCAAGCTGTATCACCAACTGGTCTATATCTTACAAAGTACTTCCAAACTCTACAGCTTCCCCCGTTTGCATCCGCCCAGTGAACAGTAGCCATTTCTGCATAAATATCACTTGAGCTTAATCCAATCGGATACGGTGATGGACAATTATAGCCATATAAACAAGAACCATCATCAACCATTGCAGAATCAGAGTAGTTGAATGCTAAAGAATCGGTACATCCTAATATACACTCAGAACATGACCCGTATGTGTCATTCATGTTTGGAGAATTATTATACTCGATCTCATAAACAGAAACATTATCAATTGTAAGGTCTGCTGGATTTGGGCCAACTGCAGTAAATCTTACATGATCTCCCGTTGCAGTAAAAATGTATTCATATGAACCTGTACTGTCAATTAGAAGCTCTTGTCCTGCCCAATCATCTGAGAACCAAGCATGACCGTTAGTAACGTTAGCGTCAAGCATGATTTTATATGTTTTTCCTGGAATAAGCACATTATAGTTAGTAATTACATCAGCTGGTCCACCCTGGAACCACAAATCAAGAGCACCATTTATAATTGCCCAAGCTGTAGATCCAGACTGATTAAACCAATAACCATTTGATTCAAAATTTCCGTTTGGAATAAGCTCATTACCAATTGTATCAGGACGATTAACATCTACTAATCTATTAGCATATGACCAGTAATCTGTCACTGGAGCACAAGAAGCTCCATTTTGCATATCATCAACAAGATCCTCTTGACCTGCCCAACCATCTACTGCATACTTATATTCAAAGTTTCCTTCAGGAAGATCAACAGTAACAGAGTGAATACCATCACCATCAGGGTCAGACATTGGCACACATCCGCCACACCATCCAAATGAAGGGCTTTCAAGGTGAACGTATCCAAACGATCCAGCTGGCTCACAATTCATATCAACATTAAATGTTGTTGAGAATAAACATGATCCGTCATCATCAGTTGCTAGAGAGTTGAAGTTAACAGCTCCCGCATCTGTACATCCATAAACTGTTAAACATGGATCACATGAACCATAAGTGTCATTTGTAGATGTTCCTGGAGTAACATTTAATAGTCTGTTAGCGTAAGAGAAGTAGTCCGTTACAGGAGCACAAGTACCTCCATTTTGCATGTCATCAACAAGGTTTTCTTGTCCTGTCCATCCATCAACAGCATACTTATACTCAAAGTTACCTAATGCTAAGTCTACAGTAACAGACCAAACACCATCTCCATCTGCATCAGTTAGTGGAACACAACCACCGCACCATCCAAATAATGGGCTTTCTAAATTAACTGACGTAAACGAACCAACTGCCTCACAATTCATATCAACATTAAATGTTGTTGCATATAGACACGAACCGTCATCAATTTGAGCGTTAGCATCAAAGTTAGAAGCTAGAGCGTCTGTACAACCTAGAGCACATGGAGCACACTGTCCATAAGTGTCAGAAGTTGTTGAAGGTGAAGCTGCTAATCTGTATGCATAAGATAAATTGTCTGTATATGGAGCGCATGAATTTGTTCCATTTAACATTTCATTAAATAGACCGCTAAACTCTGAGTCTGCCCAAGAATCAACAACATACATATAAACAAAGTTATTTGTCACACTGTATGTTCCCTCCCAAACATTATCTCCATCAGGGTCACTTAATAAATACGTGTCTCCTGACCAGTTGTCAGCAGGTCCTGTTGCTGCTAGTTGTGTAAATGTTCCAGCATAACAAGTCATATCTACAACAAAAGTCACATCATATTCACAGTAAGAACCATCATCAAATTCTGCTAATGGATCAAAGTTGTTTGCAAGTGAATCTGTACATCCTGGAATACAAGGATCACAACTTCCATAAGTATCAGAAGTAGTATTAGATCCAGTTGTGATAACAATTTCTCTGTTAGCATATGAGAAAAAGTCAGTAATCGGAGCACATGTTCCTCCACTTAGCATATCATCAATTAGATTCTCTTGAGATGAATTGTAATCTACAGAGTATAGGTAAGTGTTAGCTCCTAAAGGAAGGTTAACAGTTACACTATAGATTTTATCTCCATCAGGGTCTGTCATTTGAGTGCATCCTGTAAAGCATCCAAAGAATGGGCTCTCTAAATGAACAGTTGAGAATGTAGAAGGATCTACACATGTCATATCCACATTAAATGTAGCACTGTATAAACAAGAACCATCATCTGTAGTAGCTAATGGATCGTAGTTTCCAGCAAGTGGATCCATACAACCAAGCACACAAGCATTACATGAGCCGTAAGTGTCATTTGTTGATGTACCTGGGGCTACAGTAATTAATCTGTTGGCAAAAGACCAATAGTCAGTCACAGGGGCACACGTACCTCCGTTTTGCATATCATCAACTAGATCTTCTTGACCAGCAAATCCGTCCACTGCATACTTGTATTCAAAGTTTCCAGCAGCTAGATCAACTGTTACAGACCAAACTCCATCTCCATCAGGATCAGACATTGGTACACAACCTCCACACCATCCAAATAATGGGCTTTCTAAGTGAACATAACCAAATGACCCAGCAGGCTCACAGTTCATATCAACATTAAATGTTGTTGCATATAAACAAGAACCATCATCAACAAGGGCTAATGAATCAAAATTAGATGCTAATGGGTCCATACATCCGCTTGGCCATGTACATAAACCAGCTGAATATGGTGCGCCACCAGAAGCAATTACTCCTCCTGTTGCATCAGCAGTTAAAGTCCAGCTAACTTCACTTGCAAATGAACCACCTCCACATGTTATTATATAACAAATGTTTGGTGATAGGCAGAGTGAATCAGTTCCGAAAGAACCTGAAGCTAAAGTTGTACTGAAATATGTCCAACCCAAAGAGTCAGTTACTGTAAATGTGTTTCCATTCCAACCATCTCCCCATGAATCGTTCATAGTAAGTGTTAATGGGAAGCATCCAGCATAAGTACAAGAACCATCTTCTAAATTAGCAGAAGGGTTATAGTTATCTGCATTAGGATTTGTACAACCAGGAATTGGTAACTCCATAAATCTAGTAAGGTCTATTGCCATGTCCGAAGTAAATGAGCTACCTCCAACTGCCTGAATTCTTAAATCAATTTGACCTGTATATGAGCTTAAATCAATTGATGCTTCCGTCCAAGCATTTCCTTGATCTCCTGAAAGAGACCAAACATTTGTCCATGTTGCTCCATCATCTTCAGAAACATCAAC
Source organism: uncultured Bacteroidota bacterium (assembly GCA_902579065.1). Classification (GTDB taxonomy): domain Bacteria; phylum Bacteroidota; class Bacteroidia; order Flavobacteriales; family BACL11. The sequence continues at coordinate 8,325 of CACHFI010000028.1, read as the reverse complement.
ATTCATTGTTCCCATTGCTGCACCAAACATGTGATAAGCAAATACAAATGTTGAATTCACCCAGAAAGTAGGGTCAACACAAGGAACAATTAAATTTGCAGTTGCTCCATTCCACGTATTAGATGGAGATGTTTCAACATAAGCATAATATGTTCCATCAAATGCCGCAGAAGGACCTGTGTTAGATGAAGGGGTTGATCCTGATCTAAGTGTCCAATCAAAGTCATCACCTGAATCTTGTTGCCACATTCCAAAGCTTACTTCAAAGCTTTCTGTTGAATCAGCTTCGATACAAGGGTATGTACAACTTCCATCATCAATATCTGCAGTTGCATCATAATTGAAAGCAGCTGGGTCTGTACATCCATATGTACAAGTACCTAATGTTCCAGAGTATGGAGCACCTCCAGCAAGTATTGACACACCAGCAGCATCTTGTAGATCCCAAGAAACTTCTGACTGCCATGAACCATTATCACAAACAACAAGGTGACAAAGAGTTTCTAAGTCAGATGATGTGAATGTTGCAGTACCACTTGATCCAAAAGATAAAGTGTATGGACCGTAAACCGTACCCGATGAAGTACCTGTTGCGCTCCACTCATTTCCATTCCATCCATCACCATATGAATCATACATATATAATGTATAACTATTAGTACAACTTCCATCATCAAGAGTTGCTGTAGCGTCATAGTTATCAAAAGCAGGGTCTGTACATCCAAGAATAGCGTCTTGAACTTTTACATCATCTAATAAGATATCACCATAATAATCTCCAACTGAGCCACCACTTTCAGCAGTAAATCTAATCTCTGCAATAGTACCCGTATAAGAAGGAAGTGCAAAAGCATGAGTCTCCCAACCAGCACTTTCTGCCTGTATTGTTCCTATTAAAGTCCAGGCAGCTGCCGAACTATCATAAACCTCTACATTTAATATGTTTGCAGGATTTGCAGGGCCGCTTGTTCCCCAATCTTGATAGTAGTCAAAGAAAACATGGCCATTTGTTAATCCAGAAACATCAATATCTTCAACTTCTAGAGAAACACCAACATCGGTTCCTGAAAAGTCAATCCAAGCAAATGTTCCAGACGTTCTACCGTTATTTATTGCATGCCAACCAGGGTTTCCAGCAAACACCCATGGACCTCCTGTTGTAGCATAAGTTGCCCACTGAGTAGGAGTACAATATCCAGAAGGTAAAGTTCCGGCACTAAAATCCTCATGAGTAGGTGCTGTTGCGAAACATGGTCCGTAAGCACAACTTCCATCATCTATATCTGCAGTAGGATCATAGTTAGGAGCATTTGGATCTGTACAACCATAAGTACAAGTACCTAGTGTTCCTGAATATGGAGCTCCACCTGATAAAATAGAAGTTCCTGAGCCGTCTTGTAGATCCCAAGAAACTTCTGACATCCATGAACCGCCACCACAAGTAACAAGATGACATAAGGTTTCTAAATCAGATGAAGTAAAAGTAGCTGTTCCTGATGATCCAGATGTTAGTCCGTAAGGACCATAAACCGTACCCGATGAAGTGCTTGTCGCGCTCCAAGTACTTCCATTCCATCCATCACCATAAGAATCATTCATTATTAATGTGTAAGTGTTAGTACAGCTTCCATCATCAACAGTTGCTGTTGCATCATAATTATCAAATGATGGATCAGTACATCCAAATACTGGAGGCACACACATATTAACCGGTCCGAAAGGTGCACCACCTGAAAGAATTACTGTTCCTGTAGCATCATCTGTTAACGTCCAACTAACTTCTGACATCCATGATCCACCACCACAAGAGAAGTCATAGCATGCGTCATCTAAACATAACACATCTGTTCCTGAAGAACCAAAGCTTAGTGTTGATGAAGAAACAAGAGTACCAGATGCATCATACACATCAAAAGTATTTCCGTTCCAACCATCACCATATGAATCATACATGTTTAAAGTATAGTTACTGCAATACGTACATGAACCGTCATCACATGTAGCTAATGCATCATAGTTATTAGCAAGAGGATCGGTACATCCATATACACAATAAGTACAAGAGCCATCATCTACTGTAGCTAATGGATCATAATTTGATGCAGTGGAATCAGTACATCCTTGAATTGGAACACACCCAGAAGCGACTCCATTAACAGTAAGAGCATCAAATTCTACATCTCCAGTTGAGAATTGGAATTTAACTGTTCTATTAAAAGTTACAGCAGATACTGTTGTTCCGTTAGAGCCAACAACCATTGTTTGAGCAGGTCCAAAGAACCAGTTTCCATTTGCTGTTGTTTTTGCAACTCTAAATGTTGCTCCACCAGATGGCAAATTAGTTACATTCATAGCAAATGTTTGAGCACCTTGACTAATTGCTCCGGCACTAATATTTACCGCTTCAAGCACGTAAGGCCAAGCAGTAGGGCCTGAAGTAAATTCGTTACAATCACTAATTAATGAAGTATTATAAGTACATGAACCGTCATCACATGTAGCTAATGCATCATAGTTATTAGCAAGAGAGTCGGTACATCCATATACACAATAAGTACAAGAGCTATCATCTACTGTAGCTAATGGATTATAATTTGTTGCAGTGGAATCAGTACATCCTTGAATTGGAACACACCCAGAAGCCACTCCATTAACAGTAAGAGCATCAAATTCTACATCTCCAGTTGAGAATTGGAATTTAACCGTTCTATTAAAGGTAACCGCAGATACTGTTGTTCCGTTAGAGCCAACAACCATTGTTTGCGCAGGTCCAAAGAACCAGTTTCCATTTGCTGTTGTTTTTGCAACTCTAAATGTTGCTCCACCAGATGGCAAATTAGTTACATTCATAGCAAATGTTTGAGCACCTTGACTAATTGCTCCGGCACTAATATTTACCGCTTCAAGCACGTAAGGCCAAGCAGTAGGGCCTGAAGTAAATTCGTTACAATCACTAATTAATGATGTGGTCGGCGGTGGCGGTGGAGTAAGACAATTTGTAGACACCCCATTAACAGTTAGAGCATCAAATTCTACATCTCCAGTTGAGAATTGGAATTTTACCGTTCTATTAAAGGTAACCGCAGATACTGTGATGCCGTTAGAACCAACAACCATTGTTTGAGCAGGTCCGAAGAACCAGTTTCCATTAGCTGTTGTTTTTGCAACTCTAAAAGTTGCTCCACCTGCTGGTAAGCTAGTTACATTCATAGTAAAGGTTTGAGCACCTTGACTAATTGCTCCGGCACTAATATTTACAGCTTCAAGCACATAAGGCCATGCAGTAGGGCCAGCAGTGAATTCATCACAATCACTTATTAATGATGTAGGTCCAGGACATGGTGTAACATGCGAACCTACATAAGTCCAGGTATTTTGTGGATATACTGTCCATTCAGAGTTTAATGAGTCAGTACCAGCTGAAACTGTCCAGTCTGTGTTTCCAGATGTTACATCGCATTTTCTCACTAAAGTGTGATCTTTAGTAGCTTCAGTAATTCCAGCAACATCCCAACCAGCACCAGGATCTCCGTCCCAATTACCTAACCAATCCATAATTGTATAACTAGTTTCAATACCATAAACTAGAGCAAAACCGTCATCACCATTACTTAAATAAGAGAATGTTTCATCAGCTTCAGCAAGTATTGATGCGTCCGCAGAAGGATGAGCTACTACATACACATCATTTGGTAAAATTTGAGCACCAGCGGCAAAAGTATTCCAATATTCATGAACACCAGGGGTTGAAGGTGCGTTAGAAACATTTGGATAAGCATAGTGAGATAAATCTACTGTATTTGCTGTTGGGTTATATATTTCAAAATATTTGTTGTTACTTGTTCCTTCAGCATATTCAGAGAAGAATAAATCAACCATTGGAACAAAACAAGATCCATCATCTGTTGTTGCTAATGGATCATAGTTAAGCGATGCCGGGTCAGTACAACCAAGAACACAAGGGTCACAAGAACCATATGTATCAGATGTTGTTAAGCCAGCAACGACAGTAACCTGTCTGTTTGCATAAGTTGCGTAATCAGTAACTGGAGCACAAGTACCCCCAGCTATCATATCATCAACTAAATCTTCTTGACCAGCCCAGCTGTCAACAGCATATTTATATTCAAAAGGCCCTAGAGGCAGGTCAAGTGTTACTGACCATACTCCGTCTCCGTCAGCATCAGTTAATGCTATACATCCTCCACACCAACCATAAACCGGGCTTTCTAAATTTGGAGTAGTAAAAGAACCAGCAGGCTCACAATTCATGTCTACGTTAAATGTTACAGCATATACACATGAACCGTCATCAGTTGTAGCTGAGGCATCATAGTTAGAAGCTAATGGATCTGTACATCCAGGTGTTCCTGAAAGAGAGCCTCCAAAAAGCACTTCGTCTAGCATGTATAAATCTCCAGCGCCAGAATTACCAAAGTCATAGAAAATACTTAGCTTATCATAGGTATATGAAAAATCTATCGGGGCAGTACCCGAAACTTCACTAGAAAAATCAAAAACAATTATTTCCCAAGCATTAGCTACGGTAGATAAAACCTGTGTTTCAACCGACTTAGTTGGATCGTTAGAATCCTCAGCCTTTAATCTTATTGCTGAACCAACTACTGGTGAATATACGTGAGCAGTCATAGTAGTTGCTCCAGAAACAAAAGGAATTGGGTTGGCGAAACCATTTGCAGTTCCAAGGGTTGTTCCGGCCCATGTTTGAGCACCAGCTGTCTTGTCGCTTTGCAAAACATTTCCTCTTAAGCCTGCAGGGTCTACTATAACAGAAGAAGAGTTTCCTCCAAAATCTGTTACTGTATAATCTGTTAATGGATCATCCCATGAAATTGGAAGATCTATCTGGTTTAAAGGACAAAGCGGGTATATACAAGAGGCGTCAAAAATAGTTGTAGACCCATCTGTACAATTAATAGCGGCAACCGTCCAGTTTCCACCATCAAAAGTGACTGTTCCAGCTGCATCTTTATAAGCCCATGCATCAAGATAATCCCAAGATGTTCCTGAACCATCTACATCAATATCACCAAATGTTTCTATTACGCTTCCATTGTAAAACAACTCAATTGCATCATCTCCATTTTGAGAAATAGAACTGTTTGCTAAAACAACGTGTTCAAATTCAGAATAACATCCAGCAAAATATGCTGCCATTTCAGTTGGATCATTAGCAACCAAAATGTCGTCTCCAGCTAAAACAGAAATAGAGTCAAAAGTGTATTCTTGACCATCTGTTCCTCCTCCGTTATTTGCAACTCCAATACCATAAACACTTAAATCTGTTATGTCGGCAGTTGCTCTAACGTGAATGTTTTTTCCAGCCAAACCACCCGCAGGAACTGTCAAGTCCATCACCCCTTGTAAGACTAAATCGTTTGGACAAGGGTCACAAGACTCCCAGCAAACAGTTCCTAGGTCAACATTTGACCCAGCAACAGTTAATAGTCTGTTGGTGTATGCACCTGTGGTTATTACGCAGGAGCCTCCAGGAGTTAAAGATTCTTGAATTCCCCATGCATCAGCAGTATATTTAAACTCATATGTTCCATCTTGTAGCGGTATAGTAGCTTCCCAAATGTTGTCGCCATCTGCATCAGACAAAGGGTTGCAGTTTCCACACCATGAGTTAAAAGTTCCATTAACTTCAGGGGTTGTAAATGTTGTTGGGTCAACGTTTTTCATATCAACCCTAAATGTTACATCATAAGTTGTTTGTGCACTCACAAAAGTGAACGCAAAAGACAATAAAAATGTAACTAAAAGATTAGTAAAATTTTTCATAATAACTTGTTTTTGTTTTTTAGAGCCTTAAATTTAAAAAAAAAAGATACTTTGTGAACAAAATACACTTAGCAAATTTACTAGAGTAGTGTGGTTTTTTTTTAATAGGCTTTTGAAAAGAAAGCTTATTTTTTTGTCATTTTAACAAAAAACTGAAATGTTGATTTAATAGAATTAAGCAACAAAAAGGGGTTGCCAAGAACCCCTTTGCCGTACTCGTTAAAGCACCTAAACTAAAACACAATTGCTGCTTGGCCAGCAAATTTTACCAATTAAGATTTTGGTTAATAGAAATTACTTGTTGCAAAGTTAGTGTAAAAAACACACTTACACAAAGTTTTGTGACTTTTTTTAATAATTTCTTTACCCACTACCTTGTTTCATCTGTACAAAAAACATCTTTAGCATTTAATATGTTGATATAAATGTTTGCTTTATAAATTACAAAGACCGACAATTACCATTTGGGTACATTAAAAAATCTATTATTAAATTTGTAATATATAAATATTAACACTTCCAAAAATTTATGACGACCTTTACACTCACAAAACTCCTATTACAAAAGACCAAAACACTCTTATTATTAGCTGTATTTGCAATTAGTTCCTTTAGTGTCTTTGCTCAAACCTCATCATTAATAAGTGATTGTAATGATTTTGTTGCTGGACCTACTGCTTGGCCATATGTGCTTGTAGCTACAACTCCTGATTCTGGGGTGGCGAGTCAAGGAGCTCAAACCTTTACTATGAATGTAACTAACATACCTTCAGGTGGGGCAACTTTCAGAGTTGCAAAAACTGTAGCTAATGGAAACTGGTTCTTTGGACCTGCCCAAACAATTACTCTTGGATCAAACAGCATTACGGTAGCGGCTGTTACTTTTAATAGGTCTGTCAAGTTTCAATTCTCAAGTGGAGCTGTGGAATTTGACGCTTTGGTGCTAAATGGAGATTCTTCAGACTGTGTTCTTCCTCCACCGCCGTCACTTACTTCATTAATAAGTGATTGTAACGAATTTACTACAGGCCCTACTGCTTGGCCTTATGTACTGACTGCTACAACTCCTGATTCCGGAGTAGCTAGTCAAGGTGCTCAAACATTTGCTATGAATGTAACTAATTTACCAACTGGAGGGGCGACTTTCAGGGTTGCAAAAACAACAGCTAATGGAAATTGGTACTTCGGTCCTGCTCAAACAATGATACTCGGTTCAAACGGAATTACAGTACCTGCAGTTACTTTTAATAGAACGGTTAAATTCCAGTTCTCAAGTGGAGATGTAGAATTTGATAATTTAGTGTTAAATGGTGAAGCTTCGGATTGCGTGGCCCCTGCTCCACCGCCAACCACTTCATTAATAAGTGATTGTAATGATTTTACTTCAGGTCCCACTGCTTGGCCGTATGTGCTTGTGGCTACAACACTTGATTCGGGGGCAGCTAGCCAAGGGGCTCAAACTTTTACTATGAATGTTACCGACACTGCAAATGGAGCAACTTTCAGAGTTGCTAAAACTGTAGCTAATGGAAATTGGTTCTTTGGACCTGCTCAAACAATGGTTGTTGGCGCTAACGGCATCACAGTATCTGCGGTTACCTTTAATAGAACGGTTAAATTCCAATTCTCAAGTGGAGATGTAGAATTTGATGCTTTAACCTTGAATGGAGTTGCATCAAGCTGTGTTCCAATACAGGGATGTACAGACTCTCTAGCTTCTAACTATAACGCGTCAGCCACTGTTGATGACAGCTCTTGTATATACCAAATTTATGGATGCACAAACCCTTTAGCATCAAACTATGATTCATTAGCTACACTTGATGATGGCAGTTGTTTATATTGTACATACATAGATTCTATTTTTTTCAATTATACTGGTGCAGTTCAGACTTATATCGTTCCATCAAATATAAATTCAGTTACTATCAAAGCATATGGAGCAGAAGGGGGGGGGAAGAGCGCTTAGTGGAAATAGTTATAGTGGCTTAGGGGGATTGGGTGGTTATTCAGCAGGAGACCTAGCTGTAACTGCTGGAGACACTTTAAATATATATGTTGGAGGTCATGGATTATCAGAAGGTATCTATGGAGTAGCTCCCGGAGGTTGGAATGGAGGGGGTGCTGGACATTGTTCAAGTGCTGGAGAGCCTGGTAATGGTGGTGGTGGTGCATCAGATGTAAGATTAAATGGTGATTCATTAACTGATAGAGTAATTGTTGCTGCCGGAGGTGGTGGTGGTGGTGAAGATTGGGGTGATATATATGGAGATGGTGGAGGGCTTGAAGGAACAAATAATTGGTATCAAGGAACACAAACGCAAGCAGGATCAGGTGGGGGATTAGGGTATGGAGGTTCAACTGGCTTCGGTGACGGTGGTGGTGGTGGTGGTGGCTATTATGGTGGTGGAACTATTTATGGCTATAGCTATGGTAATGATACACAAGGTGGTGGTGGTGGATCATCCTACATTGGGGGTGTTACTAATGCTAATACAGTTGCGGCACAAAGATCTGGCA
>CACHFI010000027.1 GCA_902579065.1 uncultured Bacteroidota bacterium | reverse complement strand
TCTTTTACTCTTATTATTAATTTTCTATCTGATTAGCTATAAATTTCTAAGGAAAATTTTATTTCTTTTTGATCCTGAATTAATTCATAAGATAAGTTTTCGTTTTTTGAAAATTATATTCTTACTGCCAAATTATTTATCATTTTGGGAATACTTTTTTAGAATAGAAAATAATAAACTTAAAAAAAAGGTATTTGGTATAACATTTGACAATCCAGTCGGACTTGCTGCAGGATTTGACAAAGACGCTGAAATTTTTGATGGTTTAAGTTCTTTCGGATTTGGTTTTGTTGAAATAGGAACGGTAACTCCATTACCTCAAGATGGTAATCCAAAACCAAGATTGTTTAGACTTCCAAAAGATAATGCAGTAATTAATAGAATGGGGTTTAACAATGACGGTGTTGAAGTAGTTACATCTAGACTAAGAAGGAAAAAATCAAAAATAATAGTAGGGGGTAATATTGGTAAAAATAAACTTACACCTAATGAGTTAGCTATCAATGATTATGAGATTTGTTTTGAAAAACTATTTGATTACGTAGACTATTTTGTAGTCAATGTTAGTTCGCCGAATACACCCGGACTACGAGATTTACAGGACAAAGAACCTTTAACCAAGCTTTTAAATCACTTACAGAAGTTAAATCATTCAAAATCTAATCCTAAACCTTTGTTATTAAAAATAGCTCCTGACTTAACAAATACCCAATTAGACGATATAGTAGAGATTGTTAAAGAAACTCGCTTAGATGGCGTTGTAGCTACCAATACAACAATTAATAGAGGTAATCTGAAAACCGACAAAAATATAATTGATGAGATTGGTAATGGTGGATTAAGTGGAAAACCTTTAAAAGATAGATCTACAGAAGTTATAAAATATTTATCTTTAAAGTCAAATAAATCATTTTCAATAATTGGAGTGGGAGGAATTTCATCTGCAAATGATGCAAAAGAGAAATTAGATGCAGGAGCAGATTTAGTTCAAATTTACACTGGCTTTATTTATGAAGGACCATCTCTAGTGAAAAAGATAAATACAGAATTAATTAATACAATTACTTAAAATGAAGAAATTACTATTAGCTTTCATAATATTTCCATTCTTAACATTTTCTCAAAATTGGATAGATATGATGCAGGATCCATCAAATAATTTTTATCAAACCCAAAATGCTTTTAATAGTTTTTGGGAAGGAAAAACTATTGAAAAAGGTAAGGGATGGAAACAATTTAAGAGATGGGAAAATTTTATTGAACAAAGAGTATATCCCGATGGGATTCTACAACCTCAAATACTTTTTGAAGAAAGAGAAAGGTTAAATTCTATGAATACTAGTTTTAGAATGATGCCTCCAAATGTCTGGACGCAAGTGGGGCCAGATAATGTCCCTTTAGAAGGAAGTGGGAGAAAAAGAGGTATTGGTAGATTAAATTCTATAGTTTTTCATCCAACTGATCCTGATATTTTGTACGTAGGTGCTCCAGCTGGAGGATTTTGGAAATCAATAAATGCTGGACAAACTTGGACAACAAGTACTGATTTTCTAACTAATTTAGGTGTTTCTGATATTGCTGTTCACCCATTTAATCCTGATACACTCTATATTGTAACTGGTGATAGAGACGGAGGGGATACTTATGCTTATGGTGTAATGCGTTCCTATGACGGTGGTTCATCATGGCAAACAACAGGTTTATCATTTAATGTAACTTCATCATATAGAGGAAATAGAATACTGATTGATCCAGTAAATCCTGATGTTGTAATTGTTGCTACTAGTAATGGAGTATATAGATCAGTAGATGGTGGAGATAATTTTGTTCATACTTTTCCTGGAGAAAATTTAGTTAGTATGGAGTTTCATACTACAAACTCTAATATAATATTTGCAGGTTCAAAGGGAAATACATCTGTATATAAATCAGTTGATAATGGAATTAATTGGTCTCAATCTGGTTCTGGACTTCCTTCTACTAATGATGTTAGAAGAGCTTGTATTGCTGTTACAAATGATAACCCTAACGTTATATATGCTTTGTTTGGTAATAACAGTAACGGATATTATGGTCTTTATAAGTCGAGTGATGAGGGAAATAGTTGGAGTCTTCAATCAAGCTCCCCAAATTTATTAGGTTGGTCTACTACTGGTTCTGATAGTGGTGGTCAGGCATGGTATGATTTAGCACTGACAGTATCTCCTCAAGATGAAAATATGGTTTTTGTTGGAGGAGTTAATTGTTGGAAATCTACTAATGGAGGAGTTAATTGGTCTTTAAATACACATTGGTATGGAGGAGGAGGAGCTAATTATATGCATGCAGATGAACACATGTTACAATATAATACATTGGATAATAAAATATATTCAGCTAATGATGGTGGATTATATTATTCTGATGATGATGGAAATAACTGGACAGATATCTCTGATGGCTTACAAATTACACAGTTTTATAGACTAGGTGTTTCTCAAACTGTTCAAGATCTAGTAATTGGTGGTACACAAGATAATGGTACTTTTTTAAAAAATAATCTGAATTGGGATGCAGTGATAGGTGGAGATGGAATGGAGTGTATTATTGATTATACTGATGAAGATATCATGTATGGATCTGTATACTATGGTGATATTAGAAAGTCAACAAATGGTGGTAATAGTTTCTCTTCTATTGCTCCAGCCAGTAATGGGGCATGGGTAACTCCCTATATTTTAGATAGAAATGATCCAAATACTATATTTATTGGTTATGAAGAGTTATATAAATCAACTGATGGTGGAAGTTCATGGAATATTATTACTAATAATGAAACAAATGGTGGTAAAATTGATCAAGTTCAAATCTCTAAATCAAATCCTGATGTTATATATTTTTCAGACAATTCAAATATTTTTAAAACATCAGACGGTGGAAATAATTGGACGAATGTTTCATCCTCATTACCTAATAAAACAATAACTAGTATAGCCATACACCCAACAAATGAAAATAGAGTATGGCTTGCATTTTCAGGTTATTCAAATAATGAAAAGGTTTATTTTTCTGATGATGGAGGTACTTCATGGAATAATATTAGTGGAACTCTTCCAAATGTTCCAGCAAATACTATAGTTTTAAATGAATTAGATAGTTTAGAAACTCTTTATTTAGGAACTGACTTGGGAGTATTTATCAAAGATTCTACAGCTAATGATTGGAATAATTTCAATAATAATTCACTTCCTAATGTTATAGTTTCTGAGCTAGAGATTCAATATCCATCAAATAAATTAATAGCAGCTACCTATGGAAGAGGATTTTGGAGTATTGATTTATTGATTACATCACCTCCTTTAGCGAACTTTAATGTTGATGATTCAGTTTTTTGTAATGTTCCTGCTACAGTCAACTTTACAAATACCTCTTATTATTCTAACTCCTATTATTGGGATTTTGGAGATGGAAACTATAGTACATCAACTAATCCATCTCATACTTATTCTAATTTTGGTATTTATACAGTATCATTAGTTTCAACAGGACCTTTAGGCGTAGATAGCGTTGTTTATCAATCAATTATTAATATTAATCAAAATAATCCTTGTATTATTACACTTCCAACAAGCGGTGAAGGTATTTTACAAACTAATTGTAATGGTACTTTGTATGATGTAGGAGGCCCTAATGGTAACTATTATGACAATAATAATTCTTGGATAACCATAGCACCACCAGGAAGTAATCAGATTACACTAAACTTTACTGATTTTGATATTGAAGCACCTTCATCTCAAACCTATTGTAATTGGGATTACCTTGAGATATTTGATGGCGCTGATACTTCTGCACCGTCTTTAGGTCAATATTGTAATGCTTTAACTGGTAGTCCAGGTACTATTATATCCTCTGGTGGAGCAATAACTGTATATCTCCATGCTGATCAAGCAGTGAATGGGAGAGGGTTTGAAGCTAGTTGGTCATGTACTTTTCCTCAAATTGCACCATCAACTGAATTTAGTGTAAGTGATACTGTAACATGTAATGGAACGGTTTCATTTACTGATTTGTCTATGAACGGTCCAAATTCATGGTTTTGGAGTTTTGGTGATGGAGCTACCTCTATACTTCAAAATCCTACGCATACTTATTCAAATCCAGGAAGATATTCTGTTTCATTATTAACTTCTAATCAATATGGAATCGATTCGATTACATATAATAATTATATTTCTGTTTTTGATGATAATATTTCCTCAACTAGTGTTACAGTCTGTCAGGGAGAAGATGCTACTTTAAATGCGTTTTCTGATTTTGGAGTTATCAATTGGTATTCAGATTCATTACTTACCAACTTTATAGATACTGGTTCTTCATTAACTATTTCTACTTTAAATAATTTTACTACTCTTTACTCAAGGAATGAATTAAGTTTTGATAATATTTATGGAGGTCCTTATAACAATTCATTTGGCTCTGGAGGTTATTATCAAGGAAATAGACATTTAGTATTTGATAACTATAAACCTTCAAAATTAGTTTCTGTTCTTGTATATGCAAATTCTGATTCAGTTCGTCATATTGAACTTAGAAATTCTAGTAATCTTGTTTTGCAAGATACTTTAATATTTATTCCATATTCACCTCAAGGAATTAGAATAAATTTAAATTTTGATCTTCCTGTTGAAAACAATTTACAATTGGGAATAAATGGATCAAATAGTGATTTATTTAGAAATGATAATGGAGCTATTTTCCCTTATCATATATCTAATATTACATCTATAACTGGAACAAATGCACCTCTTGGTTATTACTATTTCTTTTATGATTGGGAAATTGAAGTTCAATCTTGTTTTTCAAATGTTTCTCAGTCTAATATATATGTTAATACAATATCATTTAGCTCTGATACATTATCTATTTGTAGTGGTGATAGTATACAAATAGGTTCTAATTATTATTCAAGTCCTGGAATTTATAATGATACGCTTTTAACAATAAATGGATGTGACAGTATAATCAATACAAACTTATTAGTTGGAAGTTCTAGCGTTAATTCTCAGAATATAACAATATGTCATGGACAATCATATACAGTTGGATCTAATTCCTATTCAGTTAGCGGAAATTATTCTGACACCATTACTTTTGGAGGATGTGATAGCATTATTAATACCAATTTACTTGTTTTAAATAATACTGGTTATCAACAGACCATCAGTTTATGTCTAGGAGAGTCTTTTTCAGTAGGATCGAATACTTACACTCAAAATGGAATTTATGTTGACACCTTAAATTCTTATAATGGATGTGACAGTATTGTAACAACAAATTTATCCTTCTTTAATAATTATAATTCAACAAGTGTTTTATCAGTTTGTTATGGAGATACTATTAATGTTGGGGAAAATAGCTATTATTCACCTGGAAATTATTCGGATACTTTGTCTACATCAAATGGATGTGATAGTATTGTAAATATTAATTTAACTGTTTTTCCAACACTCTATGAATATCTATCTTATACAATTTGTGATGGTGATAGTATTACTGTAGGAAATAATATTTATTATAATTCTGGTTCTTTCAGTGACACCTTATTATCTACATTCAATTGCGATAGTATTATATATACAACTGTTGAACAATCAATACCTATTGCTAGTTTAAATGAAAACATGGGTGTTTTGAACTATAATGTAATTTCTGGATCACCACCATATAATGTTCAGTTATTTGGCCCTAGCGGTTTAATTTTAAATTTAACCAACAATAATGGATTAGGGAGCTATACTCCAACAATTAATGGAACTTATTATTTAGTTATTGAAGATCAAGCTGGATGTTTTGCAGATACTGTTTTTTATCAAGTAGATATTATTTCTAATATTGAAAACTATATTTTTAATGATTTAAAGATCTATCCAAATCCGACTAATGATTATTTAAATATTGAGTTCAATAATTATAATTCTCAAAAATTTTCAATAATTTTTGAAAATACACTTGGTCAAGAAATATCAAGATATGATATTATTGAAGGAAGTCAAGAGTTTTCTCAGAAATTCAATATATCTGAATTTTCAACAGGTGTGTATTATGTTAAAATTCTATCTAAGAATATGAAAGTATTTAAGATTATAACTAAAAATTAATTCATATATATTTGTAATGTATGTTTAAAAATTCTCTTTTACTTTCTTTTCTTCTTTTTGTTTTTGTGTCTTGTGAAAAAGATCAAGAACCAATAAATTATTCAAATAGTTATGGAAATGGAACTTATATTTTATCAACTAATGGTTTGAATTTTATTAAGAAGAATACAAATAATATTAAAAGTCAAATCTTTTCTACTGTCAATGGAGCTTCTATTTCAAATCCAAAAAAAATTGAAATTTATGGTAGTAAACTTTATATAGTTGGAGAAGATTTTTACTCAACTAATATAAATACACTCCAACTTTTAGGACAAGTTGATGGTTTTTCTGATGCATCAGGATGCGCAATTGCATCTCAAAATAGAGCATTTGTTACTGATAAAGCAGAATCATTAGTAAAAGTTGTTGATCTCAATGATTTTAGAATTATCTCAGAAATTGAAACTGGTGATGGCACCTCTCCAGGATTCATTATAAACAAATTAGATAAAGCATTTGTTCTCAATGGCGGAAATTCTAGTACTTATGATAGTACTTTAGTAACAATTACGTACAAAGATGATTTAATTCCATTAGCTGATTTTTCTGGAAATTTAGTTGTAGGAAAAAATCCTAGATCTGCACTATCTACGGGTAATATCAAAGTTCTTTGTTCTGGAGTATATGATGAAAATGATCCTTCTAATAACATTGAATCGTCTTTTTATAATATTTATCCTACTGATTTGTTAATTAATTTTTCTCAAAATCTCACTTCTATTTATAATGCTGATAACTTAGTAGAAACTTCAAGCGGAAATAATTTCTATTTTACTGCTAATGGTGGTATTTATAGAACAAATAGTATGATGACCAATACAAATTTGGTGATTCCTATTAACTCAGATGTATTAAACATTTCTACAGAAAAGTATGCAGTTAATGATTCTACTGATGCATACTCAAATATTTTGTATATGAATGATATTAATAATGTCGGTAAGATTTATAAGTATAATATCAATCTTTCATTAATGGTTGATACCCTTTCTGTTTCTGGAAGAGTATTAGATATAAAGTTTAAGAATTAGTTTATAATTTTTTCATTAACATATTATAAATCTGTAGCATAGATTCAACATCTTTCTTATGTACTTTCTCTTTTGGACCGTGAACATTTTGTTCTGGAGCACCAATAAAGCACCAATCAACAGGAAATGGACTTTTTTGTATTTCATTTCCATCACTACCACCACTAGACTCTACTTCTAATTGATAATGAATATTATGAGATTTTGCAAGAGTTATAATTTTATTTACAAAACTACGTCTTGGAATACCTCTATCTCTTAATGAGATTACTACACCTTTACCAGCTTTAACTCCTTCAGTTACCCATGTAATATCTGAAATAAGTGCTTTGTTGATATTATATTTTGAATGAATAAAGTTTGTTAGAAATCCAACTGATCCACCACCATGTTCTTCCCAACAAGAAAATATTATTATTCCATTTTCTAAATTTTCTGCCACTTTTAATGCATTCCATACTCCCAATCTGTTATCTAAATAACATGACTGAATATAATTATCAGTTTCTTTGAAATTCATCTTAAAAGTTAAAGAGGTTCCTCTATCAATTTTTCTTATAAAATCAATAAATTTTTTATCATCTTTTTTAATAATTTTTCCCTCAATATTTCCCTTGCTATCAGTTCCAACTAATTCTATTCCTTCTTCAACTACGGGTCCTCCAATTTTTATAATTTCATTATTATATTTTACTGTAAAACCAATGCTATCCATATGAGCATATATGGCAGTTCTAGGAGTTCCAAAACTTAAAATAATACTATCTTGAAAACCCTCTCCACTAAAAATTTTTGGCTTTACTTTCCAATCATGCATATTTGACTTTACATAATCAATAATAAATTCACTTATTCTATTTTCTTCTCCTGAAGGTGAATGAATGCTACATAGTTTTTTTAATAGTTTCATTTTTTTGTTTTTAAGTATTGAATTTCAATTTTATGGTTTTGAGATATTTTATCATAGAAAAGTTTTGAATTTTTTAATTTTATTGAACATTCTATTTCTGATAATGTATCATTTTTATGTTTTAAAATTTTTGCATTGCAAAGCTTTATAATTTTCATAACTGAATTTAATTCTTCATATGAAAATTTTAGGTTATACACTTCAGTAATGTCTATACATTCAATATGATTATTTATTATAGCATCCAGTGCAGCAGATTTGTATGCTTTAATAAGTCCTGGAATTCCCAGTTTAATTCCTCCAAAGTATCTAACAACAACAATTAAACAATTTGTTAAATCCTTTGATTTAATTTGACCTAAAATTGGTTTTCCTGCGCTATTATTTGGTTCTCCATCGTCATTAACCTTTTCAATAGATTTATCTGGTTTTAAAAGGTATGCATAACAAAAATGTCTAGCATTTTTTTCTATTTTTTTAATGTTATTTATTTCATTTACTACTTGTTCTTCAGATTTAACATTTATAGCATATGCAATAAATTTTGATCCCTTTTCCTTATATAAACCTTTAGAATTTCTTGCAAGTTGATTATATTTATTACTAAACAACATTAGAAGGAAATTATTAGAATTGATATAATAGCAATAGTAATTCCAATAAGATTACGTTTTGTTAAAATTTCTTTATAAATTAAAACTCCTAAAAAAGTAGTTGTAACAACTATACCAACGCTAGTAAGAGGAAAGATTAAATATGATTTATCGATAAAATAATCAGATTGTAATGCTTTTAAAAAATAAAAAATTGAAAAGAAATTTGGAATGCCAAAAATAGCTCCCCAAAATAAATTTTTAATTTTTATATGACTTATTTGTTTTTTTGCAAATAATATTACAATTCCTGCTGTGGTAGCACTTATGAATAATATTAGAAAAAATAGAATATTTTCATCTTTGGGAATATAGAACTTTGAGTCATTTAATACTATATCAACAAGTCCCTGCCCAAAAAAAATTATTAAAATTATCCATAAGTATTTTTTATCAAAATTAAATGAAGAGTTATTGGTTGAAGATAAGTATATTCCAAGAAGTGCTAATAATATACCAAATAGTATACTGAATGAAAAAACTTCATTTTCATAAAAAATGATTGAAAATACAACAGGAACAACAAATGACATTTTATTAATCACAGATGAAGTTGAAATTCCAATCTTTTGAATCCCCAGTGCATATATGTTAAATATTGATATAAATAAAGTTCCTAATATAATCGCATGAATAAACCATTCTGATTCAATAGAAGATTGAATGTTATCATTTTCACTCAGTAGAAGTAGAGATAATAATGCTGAGATAAAATAATTAGAAATTAATGCCTGTAAATTATCAATATTGTATTTTTCAAATAACTTAAAAAAAACTACTAAAACATTAAATAAGATAATAGATATTGCAATATATATCATCGTTTATAAACTTCTAATTTATCTTTATTTATAATAGTGGTTTTAGTCATTTTAATATTTGGTATTTGTGGTGATAAAATCCCATTTTCTAAAACTTTTTCTGTTGTAAATAACCTTATTTCGTCATATAGATTATTTTCAATAAAGCTATTTATTGTTATAGCACCTCCTTCAACTATTAATGACAGTATATTTCTTTTATATAGTTCATTTAAAATCTCTTCAATAAGATTATTAAAATCAGTTTTTATGTAGATTGTATTACTAACTATATCAGATTTTATATTGTTAAAAACTAATGTATCAGCATGATCATCAAAAATATTATAGTTGTTATTAAGAGATAAAAATTTATCTATCACTAATCTAATTGGATTTTTGCCTTCACACATTCTTACTGTCAAAGAAGGGTTATCAGCAATTACTGTCTTTCGGCCAACAAGTATAGCATCTTCTTCTGCTCGCCAATTATGTACTAATGTTTTGGATTCTTTAGATGTCATCCAAAATGGTTTTTCTTGTTTAATTGGAGCAATATAATTATCCTTACTTTTTGCCCACTTTAAAATTATATATGGTCTTTTATATTTATGAAAATAAAAAAAACGTCTATTTAAATCTTTACACTTTTCTTCTAGAACACCATGAACAACTTCAATTGAATTGTCTTCTAATTTCTTGATTCCTTTTCCTGAAACCTCAGAAAAGGGATCTATACAACCAATTACAACTTTTGAAAAATTATGTTTAATTATTAAATCAGTACATGGTGGTGTTTTGCCATGGTGACAACAAGGTTCTAAATTAACATATAATGTAGATTTATTCAAAAGAGATTTGTCTTTAACAGTTTCTATTGCATTAACTTCAGCATGACTTTTTCCATATTCTTGATGATAGCCTTCTCCGATTATTTCATCATTATAAACAATAACACATCCAACCATAGGATTTGGAGAAACATTAAGAATTCCTTTTCTAGCTAGAGTTATACATTTTTCAATAAAATGCTCGTGAGTTTTCATTTTTCAAAAATAGCTATTTATATATTTGTATAGTGAATATATTGGCTAATATACTTCCTTTCTTTTTGAAAGAAATTGATAATTTTTCTAGAAGAGAAATTATTTCTTTTGCTTATTTATCAATTGAAAAGATTTTAGGGTTTTCAAAATCAGACTGTATACTCAATTCTAATTATATCTTATCAGATGAAGATATTAGTTCATTTGAAAAAATAATAGTTGATATTAAAAAAAATATTCCCATACAATATGTTTTAGGCGAGACTCATTTTTATAATTTAAAATTTAATGTTAATTCTTCAACATTAATTCCAAGACCTGAAACTGAAGAATTGGTTAGATACATTTTAAGCCATAATTTTAGTTCTGTTTTAGATATTGGAACTGGATCTGGTTGTATAGCAATCTCAATTGCAAAAAATTCTAAAGCAAGTATTGATGCTATTGATAATAGTAAAGAAGCTTTAGAAATTGCTAAATTTAATGCTATTCTTAATTCGGTTGATGTTAATTTTATGTTTAATGATGTTTTTGGGTTTTCAGTTACCAAAAAATATGATTTAATTGTGAGCAATCCTCCTTATGTTTTAAATTCTGAAAAAAAATATATGCACCAAAATGTAATTGATTATGAACCTCATAATGCACTATTTGTTGAAGATTTTAATCCTTTAATTTTTTATGAGAAAATTGCATTAATTGCTTCAAAAAACCTAAACAGTAATGGTCTATTGTTTTTTGAGATAAATGAAAAGTTTGGAGAGCAAATAATCGATTTATTGTTAAAATTAAATTTTGTTGATATAGAGTTGAAAAAAGACATAAATGGTCGGGATAGGATTATAAAATCTGTCTTTAAATAGTTATCTTTGATTGGTATAAAAACTTATAAAAAATGATAACAAAAGAAGAAGTTATTTCTGCACAAAAATCATGGTCTGATGGGCTTTTAGAAATTGTTAATTCTCATCTAAATAATAATGATTATATATCATGTGCCTCTGAATTTATTGATCGCTTATATAATTTTGAAAATGGTGAAGTTTTATTTAAACCAACTCTTGCTAGAGAAATTCAATTTAGAAATACAAAAGAGGCAGCTTTATCATATTTCATAGCTAATAACCCAAGTTACGCTGAAGATAGTGGATTTGCATTAAAAAAATGGACTACTATTAAATGGGATAACTGTGGTATACAAGTTTTTGAAAATATAGCTGTTGCAATGGGGAATTATTATTTTACTAATCATGAAGGAACAATTATGGTTGAGTTTTCATTTGTATACAAAAAGTGTAGCACTGGTGAATTAAAAATAATACTTCATGATTCTCACCTCCCTTATCAAAAATAAATGAATGAAAAAGAGCGTATATATTCCTTAAGAAAAGAGATAAATTATCATAATCATGCTTATTACGTTAAAGATACTCCAGAAATTTCTGATTTTGAATTTGATGCTTTATTAAATGAGTTAATTAATCTAGAGAATAAGTTTCCTCAATATTTTGATGTTAATTCTCCGACTCAAAGGGTTGGTTCTAGTTTGGTAGATGGTTTTGAAACCATTGATCATAATTATCCTATGTTGTCTTTAGGAAATACTTACTCTGAAGAAGATTTATTTGATTTTGATACCAGAACAAAAAAAATTATTAGTTCTGATTTTGATTATGTATGTGAGTTAAAATATGATGGTGTTTCTATAAGTCTTATTTATGAAAATGGAGAATTAGTTTCTGCAATAACTAGGGGAGACGGCAAAAAGGGTGATAATGTAATATCAAATGTAAGAACAATTAAATCTATACCTCTACAATTAACTGGAGATTATCCTTCAAAATTTGAAATTAGAGGTGAAATTTTTATTCCTATAGATGAATTTAATAATCTTAACATAGAAAGGGTAAATAAAGATCTAGAACCTTTTTCCAACCCTAGAAACACAGCTTCTGGCTCATTAAAAATGTTAGATAGTACTGATGTTGCTAAAAGACCGCTTGACTGTTATTTATATCATGTTTTAGGAGAAAACCTTCCTTCTAAATATCATTTTGAAAACCTACAACATGCTAAAAACTGGGGCTTTAAAATTTCATCAAATACTAGAATCTGTAAAAATATATCAGATGTTATTGATTTTGTTAAAAAATGGGATTATGAAAGAAATAAACTGCCCTTTGAAATTGATGGATTAGTAATAAAAGTAAATGACCTAGAATTACATGAAAAACTAGGATTTACTGCTAAATCTCCTCGATGGGCAATATCATATAAGTTTAAAGCATTACAGGCAAAAACAAAATTAAAAGGCATCACATATCAAGTTGGAAGAACTGGAGCTATTACTCCTGTTGCAGATTTGGAACCTGTTCAATTAGCAGGTACATTAGTTAAAAGAGCTTCATTACACAATGAAGAGCAAATAAATAAATTAGGTATTCAAATAAATGATTATGTTTTAGTGGAGAAGGGTGGTGAAATTATTCCAAAGATTGTTGGTGTATCATTAAAAGATAGAGACTTATTTAATATTCCAGTAGATTTTATCAAAGACTGTCCAGAATGTGGATCTGAGTTGATTAAACTTGAAGATGATGCTAAGCACTATTGTATAAATTCCTCTAACTGTCTTCCTCAAATAAAAGGTAAGTTTGAGCATTTTATTTCTAAAAAGGCAATGAATATTGAAGAACTAGGACCTAAAACAATTGATCTTTTGTTTGATAATAATCTAATTAAAAATATTGCTGATTTATATTATATTAAATATGAAGATTTATTACCTTTTAAAAAAGACGGTAAAAAATGGGCAAGTAATGTAATTGATGGAATTAAAAAATCTAAAGATATTCCTTTTGAAAAATTATTATTTGGTCTTGGTATTAGATATGTTGGAGAAACAGTATCTCTTAAGTTATGTAAAAATCTAAATAATATAGATAATATCATTTCCTCCACATTTGAGGATTTAATAAATATTGATGAAATTGGAGAGAGAATTGCAAATAGTGTAATTGAATATTTTAATATTTCTGATAATCTTGATTTAATTGAAAAATTAAAAGGTTTTGGTTTACAATTTACCTATGTAAGCAATGTTTCCTCTAATTTGTTAAAAGGAGAAAATATAGTTATTTCTGGAAAGTTTGAGGATTATTCAAGAGATGAATTAAAAAAATTAGTTGAAAAGCACAATGGAA